>ONYB01000065.1 GCA_900321895.1 uncultured Brachyspira sp. | reverse complement strand
TCTTACGGCACTTCGTGCCTCAGAATGACATGTTTTAGAAACAAGCTCAACATAACAAATTGTCGCTACGCTCCTCAGGATGACATGTTTTAGAAACAAGTTCAGCATGACAAATTATTTTATTTTAGCGTGCCACATTTAGTCGTCCAATAGCCTCGCCCCTTGCGGGAGAGGCCTATTTTCAGACTGAAACGAAGTTGAAGGCTAGAAAATAGGGTGAGGGGTCAAGGCATAATGCGTTCGGCAATTTACCCCTCACCGCATTTGTACGGCTCAATACTTTCGCCTACAACTGCTCCTCTCCCTCAAGGGGAGAGGAATAAGCAACACAAACAGCTTAATGTAAATCTCTTACTAACCTACTAACCTACTTACTTTACGATAAGAACTTTTCACCTTTCACTTTTTACCCTTTTTAACTTTTTGTAAATATCTACTTTAATACTTGCCATGTTTTGAGTATGCTGAACATGTGTGAAAAAGGGAGAAATATCATGCCTAAATTTAATTTAATGTCCTATATAATGCCTCCGGAAGATAAAATGTTCTTCATTTATTTTCAGGACGGTGCAGAAATTTGTCAGAAATCAGCAAGATTGTACGATGCAATTATGCACAACCAATTAACTGATGAATACAAAGAAAAAGCTCTTAAATACAAAAAGAAAGGTAAACTTTCATATAAAGCTATCCTTAAACAATTAAATAAGAGTTTTATTACCCCGATAGAAAGAGAAGACATTCAAACTATTGCGGTACAATTAAATAAAATCAACAAAAAAATTATCAAAGCCTGTTTAAATTTGGAAGTATACAGAATTAACAATTATACTCCTGAAATGAAAGAACAGGCTTTAAATTTGGTTAATGCTACTCAAAAACTCGGTGAGATTATCAAGGAATTTAAAAAAGTTTCTGATTTGGAAAAGATTACTAAATTAAACATTGAAATGAAAGAAATTGAATCTCACGGAGATGAAATCCACCGTAAGGCTATGATGGAATTGTTTTCGGGCAAATTTGATGCTCTCGAGGTTATCAAATTGAGAGATATGTATAAAGAAATCGAAAACGCTTTCGATGCTTGCTTCTACGTTACGGATACTATACTTAATGTTGTGTTAAAACAATCGTAAAGGATAATATGATTACTCTATTAATTTTAGCTGCAGTAGTATTAATTGCACTTGTATTTGAATTTATCAACGGGTTTCACGATTGTGCCAACGCAATCGCAACCGTTGTATCTACAAAGGTTTTGTCGCCCAAACAAGCGGTTCTTTTTGGGGCAAGCCTCGAATTTATCGGAGCTTTGACAGGAACACACGTTGCAAAAACAATCGGTTCGGGAATTGTTAATGCCGACATGATTACGTTGACAGTTATCTTCTGTGCCTTGCTTTCAGCGGTTATTTGGAACTTGCTGACGTGGCTTTTGGGATTACCGTCCAGTTCTTCTCATGCCCTAATCGGCGGTTTGCTGGGTGCGGCAATAGTTAAAGCCGGTGTAAGCGTTGTTCATGTTCACACGTTAATGGATAAGGTTATTATTCCGATGTTTACCTCCCCTATGTTGGGATTTTGCGTCGGCTTTACCCTTATGCTTTTGATTGCATGGATTTTGATCATTTTAAAAGCTCACCCCGGAACGGTTAATAAAAGATTTAGAAAGTTGCAACTTTTGTCTGCGGGCATGATGGCATTAAGCCACGGTTCTAATGATGCCCAAAAAACTATGGGTATTATTACATTAGCACTTTTGGCAGGCGGTGTTTTGCACAAAAGCCCGACGGGTGATTTTGAAATTCCGCTTTTCGTAATTGTTGCCTGTGCCTTGACTATGGCGGCAGGTACTATGAACGGCGGTTGGAAAATTATCAAGACCATGGGGCATAAAATTATTAAACTCAAACCGATACACGGATTTGCAGCGGAAACTTCTGCGGCAGGCTTGATTTTGACAGCATCGCATTTCGGTATTCCGTTAAGCACTACCCACGTAATTTCTACGGCGATTATGGGAGTCGGTTCAACTTTCCACGCACATGCCGTTAAATGGAGAATAGTTGGAAACATCGTTATTGCGTGGGTTTTGACAATTCCGGCATGTATGATTATTTCATCTGTGATTTACTATTTGATTTACAAAATAATTTAATTTAGGCCGTCGGTGTTGATTTTTTACCGACTCTATCAGCCAAAAATGTTGAGATTAGCGGGATTATTAAATAATAAATCCCGCCTAATATCATGACAGGTTTCGCAACTCTAATACCCTCAAGATATTTATCTAACTTTGGCGAATTTTTATTTGCTTTTGTAAAATTTTCAACAAATTTTTCCGTAGGTTTTTCAAGAACTTTACTCAATGCGTAACTGCCCGTAATACATAAACCTGTTGAAATTGCTGAATTATAAATAAGTGTTTTTTTTCGATTTTCTTCAATTTTTTTATTGCGTTTTGTTTGTTCAATAAATGCTCCGGTCAAAATCACATCAGTCATCGAAATTATATGCTGTTCAAAATTTGTATTATGTAATTTTTCTGATATTTTTTGAATAAATTTTGTATCGAGAATTTTTCCGATACCTTTTGACAACTGATTTGAACCTCTTTCTGCAATCCCTGTAAACGAAACATTTTTCTCTTTATTAATTTTTAGAGAATTTTCTTTTTTATTAAATAAAACTTTCATAATCGGCGGAATTAAAGCACAAGTCATAGCAGATTTTGGCACTGCAACAAGAAGCCCGACTCCTAACTTGAAAAGTTGTGTCGCAAATTTATACTGCTTAGATTTTGCAAGGCTTTCGCTCCCGTTTTTGAGGGTTTCGATTGTCGCTTTTTTAAGGTATTTTTGCGGATTTTTATCAATATTTTTTACGGCTTTCGCAACCGGCATGGAGGCAAGTGCCATTATTAAATACCCGACACCGCTAGAAGAAAGTGATTTTGCACAAGCATATTTTTTATTTTCATTATCAGTATGAGGTGTTGCAAGAATTACTGCGGGTCTTGCAACCGATGATAATACAAGCGAAGTTCCTGCCGCAAAAAGCGAACCGTTGCTTGCAGCAAACTCCAGCCCTTTTTTTAATAATTTATTTGTGTAAATGCTCTGTACTTTCATCGTAATTCATTATACAATGCTCATAATGAAAATCACAGAATTTATAAAGAATGAGCTTAAAGGTTGGAAAAGGGCAGAAACTGTCGGCTTATTTTGCGTAATTGTTTTTATTTTGGTAAGTTCGTTTTTGCTAAAGGACAAACCTGTTGCAGTTGTGTCTGCGATTTGCGGAATTTTGTACACCATAATTGCGGGTAAGGGCAAGATTTCCTGTTACTTTTTCGGACTTTGCGGGTCAGGGTGCTATAGCCTGCTGGCTTTTAACAATGCTATATGGGGAAATCTGATTTTGTATTTGTTCTACTACATCCCCATGCAACTTTTAGGGATTTTTAAATGGAAAAAACACCTGAATACCGACACGCAAGAAATTTACAAAACAAAACTTGAACCGCACGAAAAAAAAGTTTTAATTTTCTTTTGCATTTTGTTTACAGTAATTGCAGCATTTATTTTAAATTATTTCAACGACAAAAACCCTATTATAGATGCAATAACGGCAGTTTTTTCAATCGCCGGCATGTATTTAACCGTAAAACGAGCAATAGAACAATGGATTGTGTGGATGATTGTAAACGGATTATCCTTCATTATGTGGTTGGATTTAGTTTGCAAAGGCGAGCGGGCTTATGCCACCCTCATAATGTGGAGTGTTTATTTCATTCTTGCTGTTTATTTTTACACCGAATGGAAAAAAGAAATGGATTGTTAAAAATTTTTTAAAAAGGGGTTGACTGATAGCAGCTATCAAGTTGTAAAATCTTATTATAGATTGAGAATGCAGTTTTATGAAAGGAAATTTTATGAGTAAAGTCGATATAGATACAAAAATTTTAGACAAAGTTAATTCCCCAAAAGATTTAAAACAGCTATCTTTTGACGAAATGACCGAACTTTCAGATGAAATGAGAAAACTTATTATAAAAAAAGTTAACACAACAGGCGGTCACCTTGGTCCGAACCTCGGGATTATTGAAGTTACTGTTGCCTTGCATTACGTTTTTAATTCACCTGTAGACAAATTTGTTTTTGATGTTTCCCATCAATGCTATCCGCACAAAATCTTAACAGGCAGAAAAGAAGGATTTACCGACACTGACAAATATTTAAAATATACGGGTTACACCGCACCGGAAGAAAGTCCGCACGATTTATTTAAAGTCGGACATACATCGACATCCGTAAGCCTTGCAACAGGACTTGCAAAAGGCAGAGATTTAAAAGGAGGGAATGAGAATATCATTGCTCTAATCGGTGATGGCTCTTTAAGCGGCGGTGAAGCTTACGAGGGCTTAAACAATGCTGCGGTTTTGAACAGTAACATTATTATCATCGTTAACGACAACGATATGTCCATTGCAGAAAATCAAGGCGGTTTGTACGCAAACCTTAAACTTTTGAGAGATACCGACGGAAAGGCTGAAAATAACTTCTTCAAGGCTCTCGGATTTGAATATCATTATGTTGCAGACGGACATAATATCAAAAAACTCGTTGAAACGTTTGAAAAAGTTAAAAACACCAATCACCCGACAATTATCCATATTCACACAATTAAAGGAAAAGGGCTTGCGGATGCCGATGAGCGAAGAGAATTTTATCATTGGATTTTGCCAAACGCATTAGATAACAAGCCACAGCCCGCATTTGAAACTTATGACAGCATAACGGCAGATTATATTACTAAAAAATATGAAAAAGATCCGACAGTTGTTGCAATTTCACCTGCAACTCCAGGGGTTACGGGATTTACTCGTGATTTCAGAACAAAAGCAGGAAAGCACTACGTTGATGTGGGGATTGCAGAAGAACACGCTATTGCATTTTCATCAGGTATTGCAAAAAACGGCGGCAAACCTATTTTAGGGGTTATGAGTTCTTTCATCCAAAGAACTTACGATCAATTATCTCAAGATTTGGCTTTGAACAGTACCCCTGCAACTCTCTTGGTGTTCTGGGGTGCAATATCCGAAGCAGATGCAACCCACCTTTGCTCATTTGATATTTCGCTCATTAGCAATATCCCGAATTTAATCTATCTTTCACCCGTCAACAAAGAAGAATATCTCAAAATGCTTGACTGGTCTGTAGAACAAAAAGATTATCCGGTGGCAATAAGAGTTCCTTTTGGCAACGTAATTTCATCGGGTACAGAAGATAATACGGATTATTCACAAATTAACAAATACAAAATCGAAGAAAAAGGGGCTGATATCGCAATCATCGGGGCAGGCAATTTCTTTGAACTCGGCAAAAAAGTCAAAGCTCTTTTGAGTAAAAAACTCGGAATTAATGCAACTTTAATTAATCCACATTTCTTGTCGGGAATTGATGAAGAATTACTAAATTCCCTAAAATCAGACCACAAACTTGTTATAACTCTTGAGGACGGAATTGTTGAAGGCGGTTTCGGACAAAAAATTTCATCTTTCTACGGTTCTTCCGCTATGAAGGTTTTAAATTTTGGCGGCAAAAAAGAATTCACGGACAGAACTCCGCTTGAAGATCTTTACAAAAGCTATCACCTGACTCCGGAATTAATCGTCGAAGATATCGAAAAAACAATTAAATAATCTTCAAATCAACAAACTAAAACCGCATTTCCTATCGGAGGTGCGGTTTTTAGTATATTATAAATGAAAAAATTTTTATTTCACAAACGGCAAAACTTTCATGCCATGTTTTGCTTTTTCAGGATGCTTGTCAGGAAGCTCGTAACACTTGATACATCTTGCTTCATAAGTTTCATCCCCACCAATCATTATAAGCGGTGAATTTTTATCGGCAGGTTTTCCGTCAATAAGTCTTTGAGTTCTTGTAGCATGTTCGCAACCGCATTTCATACAAACGGCATGAAGCTTGTCTACTCTTGTTGCAATGCACATAAGTTCCGGCATGTGACCGAAAGGTTCAGCCTTGAAGTCCAATTCCAAACCTGTTCCGATAACTTTTTTGCCTTCATTCATCAATTTTGTGATAACTTTTGTTATGTTTCCGTCAAAAAATTGTAATTCATCAATCGCAATAACTTCATCATCAGGTTTTACAAAAGAAAGAATTTGTATTGAGTGTTTAACCTTTATTGCATCAAGCCACAAACCGTTGCGGGATTCGATGTAATCTCCTTTTGCTCTCGTGTCCACATCTGGCGAAATTACCTTGACTTTTTTCTTTGCAATAATACATCTGCGAACCCTTCTCAAAAGCTCCTCGGTTTTGCCGCAGCTCATAGGCCCTGTAATTAACTCAAAACTATACCCTTCCATTATTTCTCCCATCACCAATTTTAAATAACTCTAAATAATTATTGTAATCTTTACAATTTCTATTATAGGACTTAAATTTTGGTTTTGGGTTAAAAGTAACAAAAATGTTACGTTAAAATTTTAATCAGCTAAAAGCCTGTCAAGGCAAGCGTTTTGAGAATATTGCCATTCTCGATAAGTTACACGTTTTACGTTAAATCCGCAACGTTCAAGAATTGCTTGCTTTTTCATATTGGAAACCGAAGATTTTTTATTATCCTCAACTCCGTCAACTTCGATAATATACTTATTATCAACAAGCAAATCCGCACTCAATCCTGCAATCTCAACCCCTGCTTTGACTTCGTGATCAAGATTTCTGATAGCTTCTGCAATTTCTTTTTCAAGAGAATTTTTGTAAATATTTTCATCAAAATTGCAATTTTTGAGGGCTTCCAATTTGTTTTGATATTCTTCAACATAAGCCGTATAATGTCTAAAAAGCCCATCCGGCAGTTCTTTTACGTCTTTTGAAATAAAATTAATAACTTTATTTCTTGCACGAGTAACCGCAACATTAAATAAATTCGGTTTTTGCAAGAACACAAGACTTTGCGGGAAACTATTGTCAGCATAAGCCCATGACATAAGGATTACATCACGTTCATCACCCTGAAACGTATGTGCAGTGCCGACTTCAATCTGATGTTTTCGTATCATGTGTTCTGAAATAACTTTTGAAATTGAAACCTTCAACTGTTCAACTTGAGCTCTAAACGGTGAAATTACACCGATAGAAACAGGGTTATCGGGATTTTTGCGTTCATCTTCCACAATTATATCGTAGAGATATTTTACCAAAGCCTCGATTTCAGGAAGATTTCTGGTTGCGTCCATATCGACTTTCCCGTCAGGAACCTGAACTATTTCAATAACCTTATCCATGCCGGTATCTTTTTTCATAATACGCATTCTGCCACCGTAAAATTCACGGTTTGAAAACTCAATAATCGGCGGAAGGCTTCTAAAATGCTCATCCAACATTACCGAATTCATCGAATAATAATCCGCAAGGTCAAACATCGAATTTGTTCTAAAACGCCACATCAACTGATACTTATCAGGAATTCCGTATTGTGACAGGAAGGATTGCTCTTTTGCTTTTTCCAAGAAAGACAAATGCGGAAGTTGTTTATCGTCGCCGACAATTACGGCTTTTTTTGCACGGTAAAGTATCGGGAAACAACTTGCAATATCACATTGCGAAGCCTCATCAATAATTGCAACGTCAAACATCCCCGGCTTTAGCGGTAGTGAGCCTGATACGGCATAAGTTGTTACACACCAGCACGGAAAAGCCTCCAAAAGCGGTTTAAAATCTTCTGTTTCAAGAATTCGACTCTGTAAATTTTGTCGTTTTTCAACCAACGATTTTGCGTGAACAATCAACCTTTGGCGTTTTATCTGATCACGCAAAAGCCCTTTAAGGGATTCTCTTCTGCGATTTTTTAAAATATTTACGGCAAGAGGTTTTTGTTTCTTTTTCATCTGTTTTATCTGCTCCGACAAAACATGAAGATTCCCTGTTTTTTGAATATCTGATTCAATTTTACGCAATTTATAAACAAGTTCTGCTGTTTCCAGTTCTGATTTCAAACGATTTAAGTTTTCATAATTAACGTCAAAATTTTTCAATTTCAGAATTTTTTTAAGCTGATTTACTCCGCCAAAGTTTGCGATATTTGCAAAAAATCCCGTTTTTTCGACATTATTTTCGAGAGTTTTTATAATAACTGCGATTGACTCAATTTCAAATTTTTTAAGCGGAGCTTTTATAAATTGAGGTTCTCCGACAGAATTTTCTTGCATCTGTGTTTCTTTAGAAACATTTCGCCATTCATTTTCGAGCTTGATAATCTGCTCACATTTATTTTCAGCACCTTTCAGCATATTAATATGATTTTTCATATCATCAATACCCGCAAAAAGGCTATCTTCAAATTCCGAATCCAAATCGACTTTGCCCGAAAGCAAATCTTGAAGTTGGTAGCTGAGTTGTTTTTGGTAATTCAAACGTCCCGCTCTTAGAGCCAAATACGGAGCTCCAAGCTCATTCAAACGCTCAGCAACGACATCGACAGCCTTATCCATACGAGAAGCCACAAGAACGGTTTTGCCGTTTGCAATAAGGTGAGCCACAAGGTTTACGATTGTTTGAGATTTACCTGTTCCAGGAGGCCCTTGGACAGCAATAAATTTGTTGTTATCAATATTTTTAATAACTTTTTCCTGAGAATCACTCAAAGAAAGCGGAGTTATCGGATAAAAATCCTTAACCTCTTTCATATCTTTGATTGGAACAGATTTGTCTTTTGAAAGATTGTATTCTTCGTTAATAATATTCAATGCCGTTTCACGATAAATTCCACTCGGCTGTTCCGCAATTTGAGTAAGTTCGTGAAGAACTCCCGCAGTGACGGACGGTCTTTTGGTCAAAATTATTGCCGCTTGTTTGGTGAGCGAAATTTTTTCCAATTTTTTAATCTGTTTTTGTTTTGTTTCTTCAGCTTCAATAATTTCATCAACGTTATCGGCATTAATTTTTTCGTTATAAAAATCTTTTGCAACATCAGCCGAAATATTATCCTCATCAACATCGTTTTTCTTATCAAAAGAAATGTCGATTTCCGGAATTAGTGATTTCAAAGTTGTGAGAAAAATATTCAAACCCTCGTCAGTCAGCGGAAGAGAAGGAACAACCTCAAGCAAACCTTCCAAAAGTTGCTCAACTTCGTCATCGTCGTCACTTTTTTTCATCAATGCCGTGAGAGCTCCGGTATTGACCGAAAGAACTTCGTCTTGCGGAATACAATTAATGTTCACTCCGTTTCTCTCAAGCCTGCAAGGCATATACAAAAGCGGTGTCAAAAATTCGTTTTGTCGTTTTGATTTTGAACTTTTACCGACAATAAACAAATAACCGTAAATAAGATATTTATCCTTTTGGCTCATTTCAGATTGAACCATAAGCTCGGTTAATTTGCTGTCGCTTCCGTCAAGACGCAAATATTCTTCCCACTTGGTGAAAAGTTCTTCTTCGCCCTTGATAAAAATCCATTTATTATCCTTGTCCCCTTTTAGATTTCTAAAAGTCGAACTCTTAACTTCTTCACGAACACAATCATGAAGGTATTGACTTAATTTTTTTATAAAACTGTTGTTAAACGCGGAATTTATCGCTTTTGTCGCTTCTTGTAACATGCTCTCTCCAATATATTCTATTATAGTATTTTATGCTAAAATTAGCAATATGAACATCCTCAAAATAAACGATACTTCAAACAAATTGTATTATGTCGGCGGAGTTGTACGTGATGAACTCCTCGGGATAGAAAGTCTTGATGTCGACATAACTTATGTCGGAAATGCCATTGATTTTGTAAAAAACAACGACTTTAACGACGGACAATTTGAAATTTTGCAAATAAATGAACCTTTTGGCACTGTTAGGATTTTGTTTGACGGTCAAGAGGTCGACATTGCCTCCACACGTTCGGAAATTTATGAGAAAAAAGGGCATTTGCCGACTGTCACAAAAATCGGATGTTCACTAAAGGAGGATGTTTTACGTCGTGATTTTACGGTGAATGCTCTTGCAAAATCTATTGCAACAGGCGAAATTGTCGATTATGTCGGCGGTGTTGAAGATTTAAAAAACAAAAAATTAAGAATATTGCACGACAAAAGTTTTATTGACGACCCCACAAGAATTTTACGTGGGCTGAAGTTCTCTGTGCGGTTCGGGTTTGAACTTGAGGAAAATACAAAAAATTTACAAGAAAAATATCTGAAAAATATCAACCATGATATGTGTTACAAGCGTGTGAAAAAAGAATTGATTGAAACTTTCAACCTCAATTCGCAAGCAGCTTTTGAAAAATTTATTAATGAAAAAATTTACAAACTTGTTTGTGAAAAAAATGTTGAATTACCGAATGAAAATATAGAAAATCTTGTCAAAAAATATATAATTTCCTCAGGCAAAAATCCACAAAATATTTGGCTTGTTTATGTCGGTGTTCTCGGCGATTTGTCAAAACTTCCGCTTACAAAAAATGAACAAAAAATTCTCAACGATTTTAGTTCAATTCCGGAATTTAAAAGTGATTTTGAAATTTATAAAACTTTTGAAAAAATGTCTGTGGAAACGATTTTACTCTATTGGATTTTGAAAGATAAAAAAATTGCACAAAAATATCTCGACAAACTTTTCAAAATAAAAATTGAAATCAACGGAAACGATTTGGTAAAAATGGGGTTAAAACCGTCAAAAAAATTTGGTGAAATTTTTGATTATATTTTAGAGAAAAAAATTGAAACCCCAACTCTCACAAAAAATGACGAAATTAAACTCGTTCGTGATATAATCTAAGGTATGAAAATCCTATTTATAACAGATTTATACCCGATTAAATCGGAAGAAAAAACGACACCGAGAACCCTTTTTAATTTTGTAAAAAGTTGGAAAAATTTTGGGCACGAAATTGAGATTATAAAACCGAATTTTCTTTTAAATTCTTTCATTCGTCGAAAACCTTTTTATAAAAACGGAATTTATGACGGAGTATTAAATTTGAACTATCAAACCCCTTTTTGGTTTGATATAAACAGAAAAATTCGTACGGGCATAACGAATTTTTCCCCTAAAAATTATGACCTCGTAATTGCTCACATGCCATGCGGAATTTTATTTGCAGACAGGCTCGGTGTGCCGTTTGTTGCGGGTGTTCACAATTCTGATTTAACAATTTTGACAAACCAATTATACCGATTTCATTTCAAAAAACGAATGGAGAATGCCCTGAAAAATGCAAAAGCGATTGCTTGTCGCTCATTTGCTTTAAAAGAAAAATTGCTCAAAATTTATCCGGAATTTGAAGAAAAAACTTTCGTCGCACCTTCGGGAATTGATGAAAACCTTATTAAAGAAAATATTGAAAAATTTTCTACTCCTAAAATAAAAATTGTCACCTGTGCAAATTACAAAAAATATAAAAATATTGAACTTGTTTTAACGGCAACAAAAGCCATTGAGGGAATAGAACTAATGATTATCGGAAAAGGTACGGACACTAAAAAACTTAAAAACCTCAATTCGCATGCAAAATTTCTTGGTTATCAGCCTAAAGAAAAAGTTTTGGACTTGATGAGGCAGAATGATGTTTTTATTTTGCCGAGCAAGGGTGAAACCTTTGGTATGGTGTACTTAGAAGCTATGGCATCAGGTTGTATTACAATCTGCTCCGAACACGACGGAATCGACGGAATTATAAAGAACGGTGAAAACGGTTTTACGGATGTGCCGAGTGTAACAGAAATCAAAAATATTCTCAACCACATTAAAAACATGACGCAAAACGAACGAAAACTATTGATACAAAACGGTTTTCAGACTATAAGACAGTACACGGCAGACAAATGTGCCCAAGATTATTTGCAACAAATCTTTAAGGTAATGTAAAGATTTGACAAAGATTTTACACCTGTAGTGCGTTTTTTTGGTAATATTAATAAGTTGGTTAATTTACCCTTTGGATAAAGTGCCAGAAATCACTCGAAAGGAAGAGATTAATGAAGAAATTTTTAACTTTATTATTTACACTGTTAGCCGGAATTCAGCAAGCAAATGCCTTTAGCATAGATGCATTTATGGATAAAAATATTGCACCGATTTCCGACAAAATCGCAAGTATAATTTTCTTGCCGATACATATTTTTGGAGCAGACGTTCCGATAATTATTTTCTGGATTTTATTTGCGGGTATATTTTTCACGTTTTACCTTCGTGGAATTGCCGTCTGGGGTTTTGTTCATGCTTGTGAAAACGTGATCAGACCTAAAAAACAGAAAGATGACGGCACGGGTGAAACTTCACCGTTTCAGGCTCTTATGACAGCTTTGTCAGGTACAATCGGGCTCGGAAGTATTGCGGGGGTTGCGATTGCGATTTCTATGGGCGGCCCTGGGGCAGCTTTTTGGATTATTGTTGGTGCAATTCTCGGTATGTCATTAAAATTTGTCGAAGCTTCTCTTGCCGTTAAATATAGAAGATTTAACCTTGACGGTTCAATTTCAGGGGGGCCTATGCACTATATGGCTCACGGCTTGACAAGAAAAAAACTCAGATGGCTCGGACAACCGCTTTCTGTAATGTTCGCAATTCTTTGTATTTGCGGAGGTATTACGGGCGGTAACATGATTCAAATAAATCAGGCTGCTAACCAATTTGTTAACGTAGCAGGCGGTGAAAATGGCCCGTTACACAATTTGCACTGGGTAATTGGTCTTGGCATGGCTATCGTTGTCGGGTTGATTGTTATCGGTGGTATTAAAAATATCGTTAAAGTTACTGAAAAAATCGTTCCTTTAAAAATATTTATTTATTTAATTGCGGCAGCCGCAGTTATTCTCTGTAACTTAAAACTTGTTCCACACGCAGCCTGGATTATTGTAAAAGAAGCATTCCAACCTGAAGCTATTTATGGTGGTATGTTTGTAGCAATGATTATGGGCTTAAGAAGATCGGTTCAATCAAACGAAGCCGGCACCGGTTCTGCTCCGATTGTTTACGCAACCGTAAAAACCGACGAACCGCTTTCTCAAGGGTTTGTGGCATTGCTTGACCCGTTCTTGACAGGATTTATGTGTACCTTAACTGCATTTGTAATCGTTATTACCGGAGTTTACAAAACTCATGCCGGTCATACTTCAGGAATCGAAATGACTTCCGATGCGATTGCATCAGTTATGCCGTTCTTCCCGAAATTATTGGCAGGTATCGTCCTTTTATACGCATTGTCAACTATTATCAGTTGGGCTTATTACGGTCAAAAATCTTGGAATTTCTTGTTTGGAGAAGGCAAAAAAAGAACTCTCACTTTCCAATTCTTATATTGCTCTTTCATTTTAATAGGTTCTGTTTTGAACGTTACATCAGTTATTAACATTACGGACGCAATGATGATTGCAATGTCTATTCCAAACATTATTGCAATGTATATTTTAGCTCCGGAAATCAAAAAAGATTTAAAAGCATATTGCCAAAAATACAAACTTGGCAAAGTTATCAACAGAGATTGGCTTGCACAGGCAGCTCCTGTTCCTGTAAAAGTTGAAGAAGTTTCGGAGGACACATGTCAGAATATCAAATAATTGTTACTGTTTCAGGCATAGATAAAGTCGGTATTGTCGCAAAAGTTACGGCTGTTCTTGCCCAATATCAAGTGAATATCGAAGATATCAAACAAACTCTTATGCAAGGACATTTTGTAATGTTCTTGCTCGGCAATATTGAGAAATCACAATATTCCTTTTCTGAAATAAAAGATGCCCTTCTTAATGAAGGCAAAAAACTCGGCATGGAAATCTGGGTTCAAAGAAAAGAAATTATTGATAATATGCACAATATTTAGTAGCAAATTTTATTTTTACGTGTTTTATAACTGATATGAATATGAATACAAATATTAATTTTAAAGGTTTAAACGATAATTATTTCGCTGTAGCAGCAGGTTCAAGTCCTAATGATGTTGTGAAAATATCGGCTTTTCGCTTTTGTACTACGTTGTCTGACGATGACAAAGGTAAAGATTTGGAGGCTTTTTACACAGCTATGAACAAATCAAATCTTGACGGTGACAAGTTTATTGGCAAATATTTTCCTGATGACGTCGTGACTTTAGATATGTCAAAAGTCAGAATTGGTAAAGGTGAAAACGAACTCAACCCTATTAGAACTTTTATTTTAAACGGTCAGGCTTTGAGGTTAGATAATGACGGAGTTTTGCCGATGTTCTCGTTCTTGGCAAAAACAATCAAAAAAGCAGGCGAGCAGGCTGAAAATCCTCAAGAAAAAAAGGTCGCCGAGCTTATGAATAAAAATATTGAAAATGCCGTAATTGATTATCTGGGTTAATAAACCAAAAGGAATGATTTTAATTTGCGTCCGGCACCATCACCTTTAATTGAAATTACATCATATTTATTTTTGTAATTCATTGAGGTTGAGCTTCCGCCGTCAAATGCCATTGCTCTGTCAAAACCTAATTTTTTACAAAAGGCTTGAACCTCATACATATCCATAGGGTTTTCGTCCGTAATAATCAAAATGTGCAATTCGCCGTCTTTTAACCCCAAAATAGTTCTTGCGGTTTTGTGCAAAACAGAACAAGACTCTCTCACAATTTTATCACCGTCTTTTACCACAAAAAGTTCTTCCTCCAACCTCAAATCAGGCAAAATCAAAGGTCCTCCCTGAATTGCCTGAACTATTCCGCAACCGAAATCTACAGGAGTGTTGTGCGGAACCATTTCGTACTTGTATTTGTTGTCGCAGTCTACAATTCTAAACTCTGTTCTGTTCAAAATCGCAGCTAAATTTCTTCTTAAAAACGGGTTTGAGAGAAGGTTTTCGTTCATAATCGGGTCTTCATAAGTTTGGCGGTTTATGACAACATAAGAAATTGTTTTTTCGTTTTTTGGGTCAAAGTAGCCCGCATTTATCGTCAAAGTCGCTCCCGACGCCTTGTGAACCTCTTTATTTGTCTGCAAACTGTTTACTGCGTGAGCTTTTATACGTTTTTTAATCTTTTCACCCTTAAGAGTGATGTGATAAATTCCGTCAGAATAGTCGATGTCGATGTTGTCATTCATAGCACAAGCGACATTCACAGAGATTAGCAAACCCAATAAAAGTGTGAAAAGTTTTTTCATTTATTATAAATCCTTTGACTTGTAAAATCCGACAATCGCAAGGAAGAAGGCAACAGGCGGGAATAATGCCGTCACAAGCGGTGGCAAAACGCCTTTTTCAGCTAACAAATCAAAGAACGGCAACGTAATGTAATAAATAAAAATACATCCGATTGCAATCGTGAACCCGATGAGCTTTTGTTCTCTCGGTTTGCTAAAGCCGAGCAAAGTACCCATTACCGCAAGTAAAATGCATACAAACGGGTGGAAAAATCTCTGCAAATACTTGTTTAGCATATATCTGTATTCTTCATCCAAACCTTCTTTTTTCAAAAGTTTTATATAATTTCCAAGATCATGGTTTGTGATTTCACGCTCTTTTTTGGTTGAATATGTCATAAGTGTGAAGGCGTTCTTTGCGTCAACCCCTTGCAAAATATCCATATTCTTCATCTTGTCAATGTCCGTGAAAATCCCGTCGTTAGAAATTTTATAGTGAGTAATATCTGATAAAGCCCACTTATTTTTCATATATTTACCATTTTCTGCATAATAAATATCCGAAAGCTGGTGGACGTCAGAGTAGTATTTTTTTGAAAAATCGAGCACAATAATATTGCTCATTTTATCCATTCTAAATCTCGAGATAATAACGGCGAGTTTCGGTGTTCCGTCCTCATCTTTTTGGGTGTAAATATATTGTGTTGATGGATAGTGGTCTTTAATTGCGTTCAATTTATTTGCAGAAATCGGAATTAACTTGTCGCAAGTGAAAAAGCACAACCACGTAACAATCAAACTAAAAGCAAAGACCGGAGCTAAAATTCGCCAAAACGAAAGCCCAACCGCACGAAAAATCGTGAGTTCTGAGTCTTTACTCAATTTATCAAAAGTGAAAAGAGTTCCCAAAAGCAAACCTACAGGGAAGGCTTTTCCGAGGATTTTTGGCAATTCGTAAAACAGCACAAGGATTGCGGTTTTTACTGTGTAATCGCCCTCAAGAGTTTTTTTAATAGTGTTCAACAACATTTCCGGAGCAATCCATACAACCGTAAACAGCAAGATTGCAACGAAGGTTGTTATCAAAACCTGCGTAAAAATATATTTGTCGTAAATTGTTATCTTAGGAAAAAGTTTCATTACAGTGCAAAATCCTTTCCTAAATAGAATTGTTTTGCGACAGGATCGTTTGCAACTTCAACGCTCTTACCCTGAATTTTGATTTTTCCGTCAAAGATTACGTAAGCTCTGTCGGTAATTGAAAGGGTAGCTTTCGGGTTGTGGTCTGTAATCAACACTCCCAAACCTTTTTCTTCCGAAATTTTTCTAATATTGTCTTTAATTTCACCGATTGCAATCGGGTCAATACCGGCAAAAGGTTCGTCCAAAAGCATAAAGTCAGGGCTTGCGGCAAGTGCTCTTGCAATTTCGACCCTTCTTCTTTCACCACCTGACAGTGAAACAGCTGCATAAGAACGAAGTCTGAGAATACCGAATTCACTCAAGAGTTCTTCAAGTTTGCGTTTTTTCTCATCAACTGTCAACTTGTCGTTCATCTCGAGAACAAGTTTGATGTTATCTTCAACCGAAAGTTTTCTAAAAATGGATGCCTCCTGCGGAAGATATCCTATACCGAGTTTGGCACGCTCATTCATCGGCATAGATGAAATATCTTGGTCATTTAGAAAAATGTGACCTTTGTTCGGTTTTACCAATCCGACAACCATATAGAAAGTCGTTGTTTTACCTGCACCGTTCGGGCCTAAAAGACAAACTACTTCGCCTTTGTTTACATAGAATGACACATCGTTTACAACGCTTCTGTCACCGTATATTTTTATCAGATTTTTTGCCTCGATTTTCATACTATCCCCTTTTCAATTTACCAGTATTTTACTTGAAAAAAAAATAAATAACAAGGTTGCTAACCCTCTTTTGAATTCGTACAAAATACGAAATCCTTCAACTTTGCCCAAGTTTTTTTCTGCAACATTCCAACGTAAGTTGTTACAATCATCGTGATTACAAAATAGAAATATGTGTATTGTACGGGGTTATAAATCCAATAAATATCGTGTTCTGCACGTTCCGCAATCGGAACTCCGAAAAGCTTCATAAATCCTGCCGTAATCACGAACATTACGAGCAAGTGATTTGCCATAATGTGGTAGGTCGTTTCGCCAATATATTTTAAAAAGTTTATGTTTTTGAAATACGGATAGGTGAGGTTTATGGTGAACAAACTTGCCCAAATCCCTGTTAGAGATGTTAAAACAGGTACAATAATCTGTTGGTCAAATCTTCCCCAAACCAAAATGTAGCTCAAGCCAATCCCGTGTTGCGGGTCAAAATCCCTGTTGTAAAGCCACAAAATCGCTTGCAAAACAAGGATTGCACCGAGCCATTTTGGTGTAAAAATGTCGTGTTTGTCCTTGATATGGTGCATATAAAAATAACCCAAATAGACAAAAAACATTGAAAAAACGGTTCTGAATGCCAACAAAGTCGTCGGTGTAAAAGGAATATGTTTAAGCACGGGGATTGATAAAAATCCGAACAGCATAAAAACTCCAAGGTGAACAAATTTATTTGTCGTCATCTTGAAAAGACTTCTCAACACAAATAAAAAAGTTATCATCGTAACAAACAACTGTGGCACAAACCAAAGCGGACAGCACAAATCCAGTTGATGACCGTTCAAAAACGGAGTTATAAAAATGTTTTTTAAACTGATAGGCATGCCCCACCATTTTCCAGTTAACTTGAAAACGACATAAGTTACGCCAAAATAAAAAATTTCATACAAAAAATACGGTAGCAAAAGACTTTTTAATCTTCTCTGAACAAAAGTCGTTACGTTATTGAGGTATTTTTCCTTAAAAAGCATTCCCGAAATAAAGAAAAATAACGCCAACTGAAACGAATAAGGCGGAAACATTCCGAGAATTGAAAATTCCAAATGCCCCGACACGACGAGCATTATCGCAAATGCTTTTAACAAATTTATTTTTTCCGAAAACATAAACTAAAATCCCTATCTTTTTATAAGGATTATTATATCACTAAAAAATTCCCATTAAAAAATCGGTCAGACAAATTCGCCTGACCGACAAAATTTTTGCAAAATCTTATTTTTTTACATCGTCTTTGATGACAATCAAATTATTCATAATCTTCATAGCACATGTCGGAAGAACAACGTGTTCAAGACCGTCCGCAATGCTGATAATTTTGCCTGCACCGAGAACAACCTCTTCCCCTTTGTACATAAATTTGTAGTCAGTATCTCTGTCTGAACGAATAGTTACTTTGTCCATTCTTTTTTCCTTTCTTTCTATATAATAACTGTTCTATCTGTCTTCCATAATGCCGAGCGGGTTAAAAAACAAACCGTCTTCCATTACCTCTTTGTACAATTCTTCATCTTTTTCAAACTGCTCTTTTGTGTAAGGGTACAAATCAATACATACCCCGAGAGCCGTTTCAATCTTGCCGACAATAGGCCAAATTTGTTCACGTTTAGATTTATCCTCACTATCAAAAAGTGCCACAATTTCGATATCTTCATCCTCGTGTTCTTTTCCGTCAAGGAAAATACCGAAAAGATAAAGACCTTTGTAGTCCTCAAAATTTCTTTTAAAAGCGATAGACAACCGCTTTATTACATCATTAACCTGACTTGCCATATTTACCCCTTTATAATTCCTATTATTTCAATTCATTCAGGATTTCATCTCTTGCGACAGTAATCTGGTTGGACGTTTCAAGATTTTTTACGGAAACAGTGCCGTTCTTAATCTCATCTTCACCCAATATAATCGCATATTTTGAAACTTTTGAGGCTTTCTCAAGTTGTTTTGTGAATTTTTTATTAGCCAAATCGAATTCAACATTTTTGCCTTTATTTCTTAACTCTTCGGCAAGCTCAAAAGCATCAGCAGGCGAATTAGAAACAATATATCCGTCAAGAGGTTTTGCATCAATATGCGGCAAAAGCGAATTTAATCTTTCCATACCCATAGCCCAACCAACGGCAGGGGTATCTTCGCCACCAAGATTTCTCACCAAACTATCATAACGACCACCGCCACAAACTGCATTTTGCGAACCGAGGTTATTTGATTTAATCTCAAACACTGTTCTGTTATAATAGTCCAAACCTCTTACTAACAGCTTATTTTCGACATATTTTATATTCAATCTGTCCAAATATAATTTTAATTCTTTAAAATGTTGAGCACAATCTTCGCAAATAAAATCAGACATAATGACGTCTTTAATTTCAGGTTTTGCAAAAATTTCCTGACAAGTTTCAACTTTGCAATCCAAAAGTCTTAGCGGATTTTTTTCATAACGGTTTTGGCAATCCTCGCAAAGGTTATCGAATTCAGGCTTCAACACTTCTTTTATTCTTTGTTTATAAGCTTCACGGCAAGTAGGACAACCGAGCGAATTAATCTCAACCTCCAAATCATCCAAACCGAGTGACTTCAAATAATTCACGGCAAGAAGAATAACTTCGGCATCCGCAGTCGGTTGTTTAATCCCAAACATCTCAACCCCAACTTGATGAAATTGACGTTGGCGACCTGCTTGCGGACGTTCATAACGGAACATCGGACCTTTGTACCAGAGTTTAACCGGAGCGGAAAGTCGAGCCATGCCATTTTCAATAAACGAGCGAACCACACCTGCCGTATTTTCAGGACGCAAGGTCAAAGAGCGGTCACTTTTTTCAAAAGTGTACATCTCTTTGTTTACGATATCTGTTGTATCCCCGACGCCACGTGCAAAAAGCTCAGTAGCTTCAAAAATCGGTGTTCTGATTTCTTTATACCCGTATTTCGTGAAAACTTCCAAGGCTTTTTCTTCGAGCCTGTGCCAGCATTCCACATCCTGAGGTAAAATGTCTTTAGTTCCTTTAATAACGTTAATTATCTTAGCCATAAAGTCATTATAGCTTTTCAGCCTCAAATTGTCAAATGTCATGGGTGAAATTTTCCCGCTAATCTTCTTCGTGGCGAGTAAGGAATTCTAAAATCTTTTCGTTGTATCTGTTGTCTACAGCACTAAAAGGCAAAACAAGTCCGCCAAATTCTTTTTCTACAGCCTTCAAAACATTCAAAGTCTTACTCTTTGGCACGTAATCCATTTTGGTCACAACAGTAATTATCGGCAACTTATACGCAAGCACCCATTCCCTCATCTGAAAATCATTCTTCTGAATTTCATGCCTGCCGTCCACAAGCTGTATAAGACAATCTATCTGCTCTCGTTTCAAAAGATATTCTTCAAGATACTTTTGCCACTTGTTTTGAGCTTCTTTTGAAACCTTCGCATATCCGTACCCCGGCAAATCCGCAATCGTAAATTTTTCCGAAAAATCAAAGAAGTTTATCAACCTTGTTTTCCCCGGAGTGTTTGAAGTCTTGGCTAGTTTTTTATGATTTGCTAAAGCATTGATAAACGAAGATTTGCCAACATTTGAACGTCCCAAAAGCGGATATTCGGGCAAGTCAAAATTCGGACACTGACTAAGTTTCTCCGCACTTATGATAAATTTTCCATTTAAGAATTTTTTGCCTTTCATTTCGCAGATAAAGCCTTGTGCTGTTGTTCTTTCAATTTTTGCTTAAACAAAACTGTTTGAAATAAGTTATACATTTTGTCGCTGTCAACCACCGTAATTTGCGTCTTGTCGTCCATAAAGTCAATATTTACCGACGGCTTTTTATTAAAAATGTTCGATTCAATATTAACAATCTGAAAAAGTCCTACCTTCAATATGCTGAGCGGTTCTTTCCAAAAAATCTCAAATGTTTTTCTTATATCAAAGTTTTTCATTTTTCATACTGACTAACTGTAACTAGATTTTTTTCTTATACAATTCAATTCTACGCATAACTTCAGCCTTATCAGCAGCATTCGGGTTCATTGCCAAATATTGTGTATAATATTTTACTGCACCCTGATAGTTGAATTCTTTTTCAAAAGACATTGCTTTAAGTTTTGTAATTGAAGGGCTGTTGTGATAGAAATCGATTGCACGGTTGCAATACTCGATTGCTGATGCGTAATTCTTTTCATCGTATTGTCTTTGTGCAATATCAAAGAATTCGTTTGACTTAGTTTCACAAAGGTCGATGTATGCAATACCGTTTTTAGCGATTACATTGTCAGGTTCTTGCATAAGAGCTTTCTTCAAAGCAGTTCTTGCTGTTCTGAACTGTTTATTATGAACAAGAATTTCTGCCAAGTACAATTCATCCTCAACATTATTTGCAAAATTAACTGCGTTTTCAAAAGTATAAACCGCATCTTGTTCTCTGCCAAGTGCCAAATATGCTTCACCTTTAATTACATTATCCATTAAATTGTTTGAAGCTGATTGAACAATGTAATTCAAACTATCTTTTGTCATCGGTAATTGGTGAGTTAATTTTGCCAACTTGATTTTTGCCAAGTGTAAATCAAGTCTGTCAGGAACTCTTTCGATAGCCTTGTTGATGTAGTCGTAAGCGAGATACAACTCTTTGTTAGTTGTCATATCACCGCTGTCGCCACGGTCTTTAGACATTTCGTAATATGTGTTTGCAAGCCCGATGATTGCATCGTTTCCATATTGAGCATCGTCAACGAGTTTTGAATAGTAATCAAGAGCTTGATAATATTTTCTTGTTTCCAAAGACAAATCTGCAACTCTCATCATAGCGTCTGTGTAACGAGGGTTGATAGCAAGAACGGTTTTCAACTGTTCCATTGCAAACTCTGCGTCAGAACGTTTTTCGTAGATATTAGCAAGGTTGATGTACGGACGAGAGTTTTCAGGTTTTACCGTAACTGCTTTTTTAAAAGAGTTAATAGCCGCAGCTTGGTTGCCTTGAATTAAATAACATTCACCCTGCAATGTCAATGCCGGAGATGAATTCGGATTGATATGCAATGAGTGGTTCAACCACGTCAAAGCCTTGTTGTAATCTTTTTGTCTGACAGCAACTTGTCCTAAGTGGTACATCGCAGTCGGGTTGTGAGAATTATATTTCAATGAATTCATCAACTGAGTTTCAGCAGCTGAAAGGTTTCCGTTGATTAACTCTAAGTTACCCAAGTTATCATAAGCTGTTGCAAATTGCGGGTTAATTCTGATTGCGGTTTGGAACAAATCTTTTGCGTCATTTCTGTTACCGAGTTGCAAAGTTGCAACACCCATAGCGTTATAAGCTTGATAATAATTGCTGTCAAGGTTTACAGCTTTTACAAATTCTTTAATTGCTTCATCCAATAAATCCTTTGAACCGCGAATATATGTAACATCAGAAGATGTTCTTCTCTTCATATAAACAAGACCTTGTGCGTAGTGCAAAGGTGCATAATTAGGATATTGTTTTAATAATTTATCTAATTCTGATTGAGCAGGAGCAAGTTTTTGTTGCTTAGCCATCCAAATAATTCTCAAAGTTCTTGCTTCCAAATCGTTAGGAGAGGTGTTTAAAACTTCTTTAAGGGCCGCATCTGCTTCATTATAATTGTTATATTCAATCAATTTATCAATAGAGGCATACTTCTTGTAAACTGTGTTGCCTTTCGCAACTTTAGCCTGAAATTCTGCCGAAAACGCATTAGGAACACATAGGATGTTTGCGAAAATCAATGAAGCTATTAATAATTTCTTGTAATTCATGGTATCTCCTAGGTTACTTATAATTTTTCTATTTTAATTCTACTAAAAGTATTGTATAATACATGTGTCAAAAAATCAATAAGGTAAATGATGGGTTTAAAATCAAGTTCAAAACATGATTTAGAGAATTTCCGAACATACATTTTGGTGGAAAAAAATTTTTCGAAACACACCGCAAAAGCATATTGTTCGGACATTTTAGACTTTTTACTTTGGATTGGCGACACAGACGTTGGCGAGGTCACTCTGGCAAAAGTGCGAGAATACTTGCACTTTATACAGAAATTTAATTATAAAAAAAACACAATTGCGAGAAAAATTGCGTCCTTGAGAACTTTTTATAAATTTTTGTATCGTGAAAAACGCTCTGACTCGAACCCTGCAATGAGCCTCAATGCCCCGAAAAGAGCCAAATCTTTGCCAAAATTTTTGACCCCTTTTGAGGTGGAACAAATTCTTAACAATATTAACATTGAAACACCTGCTGGCTTCCGCAACAAGGCGATTTTGGAACTTTTATGGGCGACCGGAATGCGTGTTTCAGAACTTAGCGGGTTGAATTTTGAAGATTTGAACCTTGAAGAAAATGAAATCCGAGTCTTTGGTAAAGGAGCAAAAGAACGAATTATTCTTGTCACCGACAGGGCTAAATCTTTTTTAGAAAGATACATAAAAACAGCAAGACCGATTATTGCAAAAGGCTATACAGTCAGCGAAAACGAAGATTCACCGGTGTTTATCAACAGCACTGGATTCCGCTTGCAAACCCAATCAATCAGAAAAGCCATTAACGAAGTCGTCGACAAAATCCAACTTCCGAAACACGTAACTCCGCACGTTTTTCGTCACAGTTTTGCAACCCACCTGATAGAAAATGGAGCGGATTTAAGGGTTGTGCAAGAACTTCTCGGACATGCCAGCATTTCTAACACCCAAATTTATACCCACATTTCTTCACAACACTTAAAAGAAGTTTACAATGAGGCTCATCCGAGGGCATAATTTATTAACTTTTGTAACGTTATATAAGCTTTATATATTAGAAAAGACAATTTTTTTGTCAATATTTTTTTTATATAAATAGAGAGGTATAATGCTCTTATGGACGAGAAAAAATTAAGAAAATTACAAGTAATCGAGCGAACAAAAGTTGATGAACCGATTGAAAAACCTGAAAAACAAGTTCATCAGACAAACCCTATCGCCCGTAAACTTATGAAATTCCACCTTGAAAACTCTAAAAAGTTTTCGGTAAAAGATTTATTCAAAAAATAAAATTATCTTAATTTAGCAATTCTAACGTCAAAAACCGACTCAATGTCTACTCCGCCGAGAATGTAGCCTATCATATCTTCGGGCTTAATTTTTGATATTGTCGGAATATGTGGCAAAAGCCCGAGAACTCTTGCATCCGTATGTTGTTCAATCAGGTTTGGCAGACTTTTTATATTAATGTCGTCTGTATGGAACGGGCAATCGTTCAGAATTACCCCACGAATGTGAATATTTTTCGACTGAGCTTGATTTATAGTCATAATAATATCACTTAGCGAAGATTTTATTGGCGATGCAACCAACAAAAGCGGAAGATTAAGTGTTTGAACGATATTTTCTTCGTAAAAATCTTTGCCATAAGGGATTGCAAGCCCATCCACACCGTTTACCAAAAGACACTCAAACTCGTCGACAACGCTATAATAATCTTGAAAAATGACATCCTTTTCAATAATTTTATTTTCTTCTTGAGCCGCAAAACACGGCAAATTTGAGCTTTTCAACAAATAACTGCAATAAGTTGTAATATTTTTATCCGCATTTTTGACATAAACCAAGTCTGGTGCAAGAACATAGCCGTCTTTTTCCAAAGCCCCCGTCACAACCGGTTTGTAGACACATGTAGAATACCCAAGACTTTGCATTGTTGCGGCAAGTCCTGCCGTAACAAATGTTTTGCCTGATTTTGGTCTTATTCCTGTCAAAAAAAGTCCAAGCATAGAGTCATCCTACCATGTCAATTATTTATTGCAAAATAGACTTCTTTGAGTCTTTTTTTGCTTATGTGAGTGTATAACTGGGTTGTAGAAACATCGCTATGCCCGAGAAGCTCCTGCACAACCCTCAAATCCGCTCCGTTTTCAATCAAATGAGTCGCAAAACTGTGACGCAATGTATGGGGCGAAATATGCTTGTGGATTTTTTTACCCTGTTCGCTTATAAAATTATAAATGTCTTGACGGGTAAGCTCTCTGCCGTCCTCGTCAATAAGCAGGCGAGCGGTTTCAATATGAAATTTATTGACTGTGAAAGTTCGTTTTGGCAAGTATTTTTTCAAAGCCGCAATCGCTTTTTTACCGATAGGAACAATCCTTTCTTTAGAACCCTTGCCGGTGCATTCAAGATACTTTGCCTTTATATTAATATCCGTAACCTTCAAATTAACCAGCTCAGATACTCGAAGCCCGCAACCGTACAAAAGCTCTAAAATTACAGACTGAATTTTTGACAAATCCTGATTTAAGATTTCTTCAATTTCATGAACAGAAACGACTTTCGGCAATCTTTTAGGAATTTTTGGCTGCTCAATAGTCAGGGCAGGATTCGTTTTTATATATTCGTTTGCACAAAGCCATTTGAAAAAACCCCTAAGAGAAGCAATTTTTCTGATAACCGAAGAGGGAGAAAGCTTTTCATCGTGCAACCAAAGAATAAATCCGTTCAAATCACTTCTGGTCACATCATTAAGCGATTGTATTTCTCGAGAAATACAAAAATCCTCAAACTCGCTCAAGTCACGCTTATAAGCTTCCAACGTATTTTGTG
>ONYB01000181.1 GCA_900321895.1 uncultured Brachyspira sp. | reverse complement strand
GTAAAGTTATCGGGCTTACTTGCAGAATCGGTAGGGTTGTAACCGGAACTATTGCTTGTATTAAAGATTTCTGCATGATGAACAAAAGTATTTTGTTCCTAGGCAGACCGGGGGTTGGCAAGACCACCAAGTTAAGAGAAATTTCAAGGCTGGTGGCTGACGAACTCGGCAAACGAGTTGTTGTCGTTGATACCTCAAATGAAATTGCAGGTGACGGTGACACTCCACATCCCGCAATCGGGCATGCCAGACGTATGCAGGTTACTCAGCCGCAGTATCAAAAGGATGTTATGATTGAAGCGGTCGAAAACCACACCCCGGAAGTTATTGTTGTCGATGAAATCGGTACGGAAGAAGAAGCACAAGCCGCAAGAACCATTGCGGAACGTGGGGTAATGCTTATTGCAACAGCTCACGGTAATTCTTTAGAGAGTTTGATTAAAAACCCTACACTTTCCGATCTTGTCGGTGGTATTCAGTCCGTCACCCTCGGTGATGACGAAGCTCGACGTCGAGCTTCTCAAAAAACGGTTCTTGAAAGAGAAAAACAGCCTACGTTTGATATTGTCATCGAAATTCTCGACAGAAACACTCTCGCCGTTTACAAAGATACGGCAGAAGCCGTAGATTACATCTTGAGAGGCTGGCCAATCCGCCCTGAAATCAGAAAAGTAGACCAAACTTACGACAAACAGATTGAAAAACAAGCAGAAGAAGTTAAAAAAGTTCAACCCAAACAAGAACCTTCAATTACTGAGCAAATCAACAAGCTTGAACAAAAAATTCAACCTGCGGACAGTTTGAAGTTTAATTTTTCCCGTCAAAAATATGTTGAAGAAGTTAAAGGTATAAAAAAAATCTATCTTTACGCAGTATCAAGAAGTATTGTTGAAAAAGTTATTGAAAGATTGGACTTGAAGGCTGAAATCACCCGCAACATTGACGACGCTGACATCGTAATCGCACACAAGAATTTTGCAAAAGGCGGAGCAAAAATTCTCAGCACTGCAAACGATTACAGATTGCAAATTTTCTTCATCAAAACGAATTCAATGGCACAAATTCAAAAAGTTTTGAAGGACGCACTTCAAATTACGGAAACTTCAGAAACCCTCCAAGGCTACTACGACGATGCGGAACGTGCTCTTGATGAGGCAAAAGCCGCAATTAACAAAATTCTTGCCGGAGCGGAACACATTGAGTTGCAACCGCAAAGTCAACAAATAAGAAAACTTCAACACGAGCTTGTAGAACAACACAACCTCCAAAGCAAGAGCGTTGGTGAAGGTGCTCAACGTCATTTGAGAATTGTCGGCGGAAAAGATTTTGAAGAAAAAATCGGTTAATTAAAAAAGCATTTTACATGTCTTTTCTTTTGTAGTATTATTGGGCTATAAGTACAATAATAATTAAGAGGGAAGTATAAATGCAAGTATCAATTAACTGGTTAAATGAATTCGTAGATTTAGCAAACGTCGAAGACGAACAAATTGCTCATGAGCTTACTATGAGCGGGTTAGAAGTTGAGGGAATTGAAGAAGTCAAGCCTCAGTTTACGAATATTAAAACAGTTAAGATTGAAAAAATAGACAATCACCCAAATTCAGACCACCTTCACCTTGTAACAATCAATACGGGTGACGGTTTAAAAACTGTAGTTTGTGGTGCTCAAAATATTAAAGAAGGTCAAATTGTTCCTTACGCATCTGTCGGAAGCAAAGTTTTGGACAGAAAATCAGGTGAACAATTTACATTAACTCCAGCGGTAATTCGTGGAGTTGAATCTCAAGGAATGCTTTGCTCCGCTGACGAACTCGGAGTTTCCGAAAGAGGTTATCAGGAAGAGGATGGCATTTTGGTTTTGAACAGAATTTTCCCTGATGTAAAAATTGGTGAAAATGTTGAAGATGTTCTCGGTTTTGAAAAAGATACGGTTCTCGATGTCGCACCAACCGCAAACAGAGGAGATCAGATGTCTGTAATCGGCGTTGCCAGAGAATTAAGCTCACTTTTCAACACTCCGTTGAAGTTTTCTCCGCTTGAATCGACAAAAGATTTGTCAACAGATAGTTTTAAGGTTGAAATTCTTGATGATGACGTTTGCAAATATTATTCTCTCGGAATTTTGAAAGATATTAAAATCAAGCCGTCACCGGATTGGATGCAAAAAAGACTTCGAGCATCAGGTGTTAGGGCAATTAATAATGTAGTTGATATTACAAATTACGTAATGTTGGAATATGGTACACCGTTTCATGCTTTTGATTTGAATAAATTAAACGGATATCTTTGCGTACGTCGTGCAAATGAGGGTGAAAAAATTGTTACACTCGACGGTGTCGAAAGAACCCTTACAACAGACAGCGTCTTGATTGCAGACAAAGACAAAGGAGTTTGTCTTGCAGGTGTGTTTGGTGGCGAAAATTCCGAAATCGACGATAATACAACCGCAATAGCTCTAGAAGCTGCTTATTTCCCTCCTGCAAGCAACAGAAAATCTGCAAGAAGTGTGGGCTATAGAAGTGAGGCTTCCGCAAGATTTGAAAGAGGTATTGATATTGAAGCAATCAGACCTGCTCTTATGCGTGCAATGCAACTTTTGGTTGAACTTGCAGATGCAAAAATTGAAGGGGTTGTAGAAGCAGGCAACAACAAACTTGAACCGACAGAGATAACTTTGAGATATCCGCAATTAAAAAGAATTCTCGGGGTAGAAATCGCACCTGAAAGGTGTGATTCAATTCTCGAAAATCTCGGGTTTGAAAAGTTGGGCGGAAATTCGGCAGCTGCAAAATTTGCTGTTCCTTCTTTCCGAGCTTACGATGTAACAAGAGAAATTGACTTAATCGAAGAAATTGCAAGAATTAACGGGTACGACAAGATTTCTCCGAGCCTTCCAAATAAAATTATGGCTCCTGAAATTACTATTGAAGAACGAATTAGTAAAAAAATCCATGACTTAATGAGAGCTGCCGGCTTGAACGAAATCGTAACAGCTTCGCTTATCGGAAAACCGCTCCTCGACAGGTTTATGATGTCTTATGATGATGAAAAAGCTGTTAGGGTATTAAATCCGGTCAGCGACGAATGCACAATGCTTCGCCAAAACTTAATCGTAAGTATTTTGAACTGTATGAAATCAAATTATGACAACGGTCAAAAAACCTTCTGGGCTTATGAAATCGGCAAAACATATTCACTTGAAGGAACTCCGGACGAAAAGAATTCGGGTGTTAAAGAAACAAAAGTTCTTGCAGGGGTTTTGACTGGTGATGTCGAAAATTCAAAATGGCAAGTTAAGACTGCACCGGATTTCTATGCAGTAAAAGGGATTATGGAGAATTTGTTCCACGAACTCGGAGTTGAAAAACGTATCAAATTGACGGCATTTGATAAATCACCGCTTGCGAAAGAACTTGATATTCTTCATCCGTACAGAAGTGCTGCCGTAAATATTTTAGGCAAAAACCTTCAAACAATCGGTTATTTCGGACAAATTCACCCGATTTTGAAAGACAAAATGAAATTCAATCAAGACGCATTTGTCTTCAGCCTTGATTTGAACGCACTCATCGCAATTATCAAGGAAACTGTTCCGAGATTTAAACACCTTCCGCAATTCCCTGAAGTTAAGCGTGACTTGGCGTTCGTAATTAATGAAGACGTAACTTACGATGACATTCAGAGAGTAATCAAGGGCGGTGTTCAGCAAAACATTTTCAAAGGCAGTGAAGTGTTTGACGTTTACCAAGGCGAAAACATTGAAAAAGGCTATAAGAGCCTTGCTTTCAGAATTCATTTGCAGGACGAAAACTCAACTTTGACGGATGAAGTTATCGACAGACAAATGCAGAATGTTAGAGAAAAATTGCAAAAAACTTACGCAGACATAAGTTTTAGGGAGTAATTTTATGAAAAAAATAATTGTTTTAATTGCGGTATTGCTTGGGCTTGGATTGCAAGGCTTTGCGGCAGACGTAATGCCTGACACGGTGAGCCTCATCAGGACAAACACGCTCGGCGTCTATCAGGTGTCAAGTCCGATAAAGATTTACGAAAACCCTGACATAAAATCTAAAGTTAAAACAGTTATAACCTACACAAAAGATACTCTTGAACCGTCAAACCTGACTTTTCAGGATGTGTTTGTAGTTTACAAGGACAAAAAAGACTTGGCAGTAATGGCTGTTGTAGACGAAACCGAAGATTGGGTTGAGGTAATCTATGATAATAAAACAGGGGCTTCCGGTTGGATTGTGAAAGATGATCCTTATAAATTTGCGACTTGGGTAAACTTTTACACGACATACGGCAAAAAGTACGGTTTGTACACCCTAAAAGGCATGCCGGATAAGATTAAAGATATGCACGGTTCGCCTGACGATACGTCAAAGGTAATTTCTGTGATGAATTATCCGACAAAAATTAATTTGAACATAATCCGAGGCAACTGGATGTTGTTGAGTATTTTAGATATCGACAAAACCCCGAAAACAGGCTTTGTACGTTGGCGTAGCGACGACGGTGTCAAATACTTCTTCCCTGCGATTAAGTAGTATCAAAAAGATACTAAAGCGTAGAGAGAGAAAAAACCATAGAGGTAAATAAGTAAATTCGCTCTATCGGGCTCGTGATAAGAACTTATTACCTTATTTACTTATTTACGTCTTTTCTAAAATAAACTTCTAAGAATACACACATTTAGCCTCAAAAACCCTTTACACTTTTACGATTTTTTGCTAAAATACTGTTGTCTTAATTAAGTTTGAGGAGTAGAAAAATTAACAGAAAGTTATTTATTTCAGCATTAGTTTTGTGCAGTATGTCGATGTTATCCGTGGATGCGGCTATGCCTCCGCAGGCAAACATCTTGTATCAAGAGGCATGCACCCTTGAATATCAACACGACACCCAAGGTGCTATCGCCAAACTCGTCGAAGCAATTAAGCTCGCCGGTGATGATGCTATGCTTTACACAAAATTGGCAGGGCTTTACAATGACAATGACGAATACGACAAAGCTGTCGAAACTTACAAAAAAGCAGCTGAATTAAAGCCGAACGACGCTTTTATCTACATCAGCCTCGGCAATATTTACGAAACTCAAAGCAAATATCAAGACGCACTCGATGCATACAATCAGGCAACAAAGCTTTTTCCTGAATACAAGTACAATTATTTGAATATTGCAAATGTTCAGACTCAAATGAAGGACTACAAAGACGCAATCTCAAACTACAACTTGTTTTTGGAAACCTACACACAACACGCTGAGGCAAGAAAAAGTCTTGCAAACACATATTTTGTAAGCGGTGATTACGAAAAAGCTGCGGCAGAATATGACACGCTTTACGCAAAAAATCCGCAGAATTTTGACAGCTTTACAAACTACGGAATGGCACTGTTTGAAAACAAAAATTACGAAAAAGCCGCAGACATTTTGGAAAAGGCTATCGAACGTGACCCTGAAAACACCGCAGCCCACGTAAGCCTTGCACTTGCATATCAAGAATTAGAAAAAAACGAGCTTGCACAAGAACAGTTCAAAGTTGTTTTTCAACAAAATCCTGATTTGCAATCCTTGAGATTTGATTACGCAAACCTGCTTGCGGATATGGGCAAGAATTCGGAGGCTCTTGAGCAATACAACCTTTACGCAACAAGTTTTCCGCAAGACGGCAGGGTTTACCAAAACTTGGGGCTTGTTTACAAAAGACTTAAAAATTACAACTTAGCAATCCTCAACTACGAAAAAGCCGTTGCACTAAACGCAGCAACCGTTGACACAAAAAAGGATTTGGCGGCTTGCTATCACATACAAAAAGATTACGCAAAAGCGATTTTGTACTATGACCAAGTTCTTGCCGTTGACGACAAGGACTACGACGTCAAACTAAACAAAGCGATTGCACTTCACGCAACGCACAAATATCAAGACGCAATCAATTTGTACGAAGAAGTTTCCGCCGCAAAACCGAGCGACATTGCTCAAAACAACTTGACAGAAGCTCTTATTGCACTGGGCAACGAGGATTTAAAGGCTCAAAATTACTCAAAAGCAACTGACGAATTTGTAAAAGCTATTTCCAGAGGGACAAAGGACAGCAAAGCCTACATCGGGCTTGCTCGAGCTTATCGTGCTTGCAAAGTTAACGACAAAGCAACCGAATACTACGAAAAAGCGGTTTCGCTTGACCCTGAAAAAACAGCTTACAGCAACGAATTTGCAGAATTTATCGCAGAAGTAAACAAGGTTGAAGAGGCTCAACAAAAAGGATTGCCAAACCTTTCAACCTCTGATGAATTAGACGCAATTTCTCTGACGCTTTCGGAAGAGGAAAAGCCTGCCGTAAATTTGACCAACTCGGTTCAGACTGCGACAGAAGAAACAAAGGTTAACAACACAACAGACCTTGAAAAAAGCAAGGAACTGATTACACTCGGGGATGACAGCTACAAAAAACACAAATATGACGATTCAATAAAAAATTACAAAGCTGCCCTAAAAATCAATCCGAGCGACGAGGTTACACTATTAAAAATCGGAAATGTTTACAAACTCAAAAACGATGAAAAAAATGCTGTTGATTTTTACAAAAAAGCTATTTTCGTAAACCCTGCATACGCAGACGGTTGGTTCAATCTCGGGCTTGTTTACGCGAACCAAAAGAATGTTGAAGAGAGCAAAAAATGTTTTCAGCACGTAATTTCGCTTAACCCTGAATATGCGTACGCATACTACGCACTCGGGCTTGCTTACGAAACAGAAAAAAACACGACCGACGCACTGAAAAATTACGAATTGTTTTTGAAATACAACAAAGATACTAAAGTCAGCAATGACGTTGAACAAAAAATTAAGACCCTGCAAAAATGAAGAAGTTAGTTTTTTTAGTATTTTCAGTTTTAATAATGTTTTGTGCAACAGCGTGCACAATGGATAAAGCGTCGATTTTGTTTAATCATGACCCGATTACGAAAGAAACCGTAATGAATAACACGACGGTTTTCGACAAGGGCGAACGAATTTACTATTTGATTTTGACACCAAAAACGGTGCATTCAAGATATATTTATATACAAATTATCAAAAAAGATAACGATTACAACCAATTCGGCTATCAGCTATACTGGGGTAACACCGTCAGGCTGAAAGACGAGCAGATGTATTATTACGACGATTATATTGTGATAAACGAAAAAGGTAACTACATTATGAAGGTTTATTCCAAAGACAAGCCCCAAGTTCCGCTTACCCAAGCACAGTTTTTTGTAAGGTAGAGAGCCAAATAAAAAAAGATACTGGGATACTAAGTTCGTTACATAATAGGTGAAGTTCTTTTCGTTCACTTCGCTCATTAGCAGCTTTGGTGCAATGCACCCGATAAGAACCTATTCACCTATTAACTTGTTTACCTATTCACTTCTTTGTAAACTTCTAGCCCAAAATATCTTGTTTGTGCTATAATATAGGCATAAGAATAGATTTAAATTAGGGGAGAATTTTATAAATGACTGACGAAAATCAAAACGTAACTACTGAACCTGAAAAAGTTGAAGTAGTCGATATTCCTGATAACGATGAAACCATTGAAACTAAAACTTCAGCAAGTTACGATGCCAGCAATATTCGTGTACTGGAAGGGCTTGAAGCTGTTAGAATGCGTCCGGGAATGTATATCGGTTCAACTTCTCAAAGAGGTTTGCACCACTGCATTTACGAAATCGTTGATAACTCTATTGACGAATCTTTGGCAGGCTATTGTACGGATATTTACGTTACAATTAACAAGGATAACAGTATAACGGTTGAAGATAACGGTCGCGGTATTCCTGTTGATATCAAACCTGAAACAGGCAAATCCGCATTAGAAATCGTACACACAGTACTTCACGCAGGCGGAAAATT
>ONYB01000066.1 GCA_900321895.1 uncultured Brachyspira sp. | reverse complement strand
GCTTGAATGCGAAATAATAGAATTATGGAGCATTCAACCGTAGACCCGTTTAGTGCGAGCCTGCCAAGACAAATCGCATCCAGGGTAAATGTTAAAAGACCTTTCGAGGTCTTTTTTGTGCGATATCGAAGTGAACGCAATTATGCGTATACAACATAATTTGCACCTACCTCGTTATAGAGGGAAGTAATGTTGTTATTTTACTTTTTTCTATTGTTTTTACATTCGTTTTTTATTGAAAAAAGAGTTTTAAAAAACGATTTCCTTTTTGAAATTTTATTATAATCAATATCTTTGTATACTATTTTTCGTTTTAAATATTTTAAGTATTCTTCTTTTGCTTTTTCATCTATTTGCGGTTGTGGTGAATTGATATTTGCAAGTAAAGAATTCAAACCGTCTTTAAAATTATTTTCAATAATTTTACCCGAATTTAAGTATTCAAAAATTTGCAAATGTTTAATCGCATAGCATTCCCATGTCCATGAATGCATAGCATTTACAATAGTTTCTTTTTCTTTTTGAATGTCAAGAAAAATTCTTTCTAACTCATTATAAGTTGTAAACGGGTGTGTAATCGGGCTATCTGAGTCTAAATGATACCCTTGAGAGGTTACTATTGTTTTGACTCCCGCACTTTGGGCATCTACAAACCCCATTTGACCCTCATCGAGTCCCATATACAAATAATAATCCATATCTGCAAAGAATTTTTGTGTATAAATTTCATAGTCAAAGTTAGGATAGTATTCTACTTCAAAACCTTTAGAACGCATATAATTTACTTGAGGTTCCCAGTTCGCACCCATAATTTTGAATTTAAAATATCTGTTATCCAAAACTTCTGCTAACCTATTAAAATAAGTTTCATTTTTTCTCCCGTCATTATAAACTCTTGAAGCCAAGCCTACAACCCATTTTTTGATAGGAATAACTCCGTCGTGTGCAGGATTGACATAGCATAGTTTATTTTTATCTAACCCGAGATTAATTAATTTATCCATTTGATCTTTGCTCATACAAATTCCCAACCGAATTTTTGGGAGAAGTTTTTCAAGTAATTCAACTTTCCAATATTGATCAACATGAGTAATCATAACTACATCTTTTTGAGTTGCGGTATCAGGATTGCAATTTAAGTAAATTAAGCATTGATTAAAATCTGCGGTATCGCTCAATTCGTATGACAACACGGTTTTTACGCCATATTTTTCATATTCTTTTTTCAAGATTTTTGCAAATTTACCCAATATCCAGTTGTCAATTTTTTCACCTGAAAAGATGTTTATATTTTTGAAACTATACACTAATGGTGTATTAACAGGTAAATTCAAGTCATCGAAATAGTTGTCTTTATTTACCCATTCTTGTAATTTCGGGTTATTTTTATATTCATTCATGTACCATAACCTCCATTTCGAGTAAGTTTTGGCATAGATTTCTTGGAATTTTCCTTCCTTCCTTCCTTCCTTCCTTCCTTCCTGCAAGATTTAATTGTACAACATTCATTGCACGGTTGGTTATACTTTAAAAATCCCTTCTTTTCTCTAATATATTTAAAGCCATCCGAAATTGCAGAGCGTAATGCTCGATATTCCATATAATTTTCGTTCATTCTGTTTTTGGAAACAAAATGTTTTATTGCAATTTTTGGATTGTAATATGCTGAAATTCCTGCATTGTTTAACTTGCAAGTTAGGGCATTTTCTCCGTCCCCCCTAAATAAAATATATTGATTAGGCATGCCGTCAGGATTAAAGCCCTTGTATTCAAGTACAACATCCTTTCTGATTATAAAGTTGCAACCAAAAACAAAACCGTATGGAATTTGCATAAATTTGTTTTTTAATTCCAAAAGTGAATATTTATACAATACCCGACCAAAATTATTATGTTCCCATAATTGCAAAACGTTTGCTGTAGGTGTTGTTTCGTATTTGGGACTAATTCTGCCCGTTGCTAATATTATATCAGGATTGTTAAAGGTCTTTTCTATAGCTGTTAACCAATTTTTTGAAACAAAAGAATCATCATCTACATAGCATAAAATTTCACCATTAGCTATTTGTGCTGCTTTATTTCTGCTTATATGCAAACCTGGAGTGTCTAGATGAAAATATTGTAAATTAGGAATTTTATTCTTGAATAATTCTACAACATTCTTTGTTATATCTGGTTTGCCGTTATCCATTATCAATACTTCAAATTCATTGATAGTCTTATTTAACTTACTTATACAACAAAGACAATCTTTTAAAATTTTTGCACGATTAGCCGTTGGAATTATTATAGAATACTTAATCATATTATTTTTTAAACCTCCTTATTACATCGCAAATGTATTCAATTTCATCTGCTTTTAAACAACTCGCAGAAGGGAGATAAAAACCGTTTTCGGTAAGATTATCTGTTACCGGATATGTATTTTTGTTTTTAAATACTGAAAATGCTGGTTGTCTATGCATACCCGTAAATAGTAAACGAGTATCAATTCCTTTTTCTTTTAAGTGGTCAATTAATTCCTCTTTTGTATGTCCATAAACTTTTGGCTCTAAAAGAATTGCATTCATCCAGCAAACATTTACGGAATGTTCTTCATCTTTTTGAAATTGTATACCTTTAACGTCTTTCAGATATTCTTTGTATAATTTATGATTTTTAATTCTCATATTTTTGTATTCATCTGCTTTTTCAACTTGAGCGAGCCCGATTGCGGCATGAATATTGCTCATTCTGTAATTAAAACCAATGTCATTATGCATATAAACACGAGGGCCATT
>ONYB01000067.1 GCA_900321895.1 uncultured Brachyspira sp. | reverse complement strand
ACTAATTGTAGCATAAAAAAGATTAAAGCGATAGAGTAATTCATAGGGTGGGGAAAAGCGTAGCGTTCCCCATTATTTCAGGCGATAGGGCGGTTACAAAGAAGTGAATAAGTTCAAATCGGGTGCGTTGCACCGAAGTTACTATTGAGCGAAGCGAACGATAAGAACTCTTCACCCTTCACTTTTCACTTTATCTAAACATCTTTTCACGTTTGGATTTTATACGTTTTATTGTTTCGGGATAGTCGGCGGAAGTCAAGTCGCCGAGGGCTTTATACACTTTTAGAATTGCGTACTCAATGTTTTTGCTGTTCATTGTGACCATGTCCTCTGCCATTTCTTCATTAGAAAGTGCCAGCCGTGTCATATCTCGAAACCCGCTTGCCGCAATTTCTAACGCCAGCGGATTATCCTCCGCAGCCAAAAACAGTGCTTGTGCCACGACCATTGGCATGTGCGAAATTAATGCCACCGCTTCATCATGTTTTGTCGGTGTCGTAATTACAGGCTTTGCTCCCATTTTTTTCGCCAAATCGGTTAAGACTTTCAAGCCTTCCTCGTCCTGCGTAATCGGCGTAAATACCCACTTCGCACCACGGAACAACCCTTCAAACGAGTTTTCAAACCCCTTATGCTCCGTACCTGCCATTGGATGTGAAGGTATAAACCTATATGGTCTTTTCTTTTTTGAAACAAAACCTTTAAGGCTACAAACATCGGTCACTACTGTATTTTGTGGTAAAACCGTTTCTAATTCATCTAAAATCGCAAGTGTTTTGTTCATTGCAGAACATACAAAAACTACATCACAAGATTTTAACACAGAATAATCTTTATAAATTCCGTCGCCGTCTTGTGATTTTGACACCGCAATCACATCATAATTATGCTTTTTTAAGTCTTTATATATAGAACCGCCAATTAAGCCAAGTCCGATTATGCCAATTTTCATAAACCAAACTCCTGATTAGTGCTTCAAATCTTTATGCGTAAACTTTCTATCTCCGTTTACATAATCCGCAACTATCTGACCGCTACCTATCAATTTGTATTTATAAATTGTCAATCCTTCCAATCCGACAGGGCCTCTGGCATGGGTTTTGTTTGTAGAAATTCCGACTTCCGCCCCAAAACCGTATCTGAAACCGTCCGCAAAACGAGTTGATGCATTCATATAAACCCCTGCCGAATCAACTTTGTTCATAAATTTTTCACCGTTTGCGGCATCACGAGTGATTATGCAGTCTGTGTGCCCCGAACCGTAAGTGTTTATGTGTTGTATTGCCTCTTCGATTGTGTCAACATATTTGAACGCAAGAATTTTGTCACCGTATTCAAAAGCCCAGTTGTCGGGTTTGAAATTCAGCTTGATTTCAGCAAGTTGCAGTGCTGCAAGCAATTTTTCTTTGTATGGAAAATTACCGTGAATAAGCAGGGTTTCGACTGAATTGCAAGCACTCGGATATTGAGTTTTGGCGTCAATGATAATTTTTTCCGCCATTTCCAAATCCGCACTTTCGTCGACAAAGATGTGGCAAATTCCGTCAGCATGCCCGAGAACCGGAATTTTTGTGTTTTCTTTGATAAATTTTACCAAGCTGTTTCCGCCTCGTGGAATTACGAGGTTGATGTACTTGTCGCAATCAAGCATTTTACCGACATCTTCTCGCGTATAAACCTGTTGAATAACGTTTTTCGGGAATTTTTTAACTTTTGCCAATGCTTTTGTAATGACTTCGTAAATCTTTTTGTTGGTATTTTTAGCCTCTTTCCCGCCTTTCAAAATTACAGCATTCGCTGATTTTATCGCAAGTGCGGAGATTTGAGCGATGACATCAGGTCTTGCCTCAAAAATTATGCCCAAAACCCCAATCGGACAAGATATTTTATACAAAATCAAATCTTTGTCCAATTCTCTTACCAAAAGTTTATGATTTATCGGATCCGGAAGCTGTGCAACATCACGAATTCCCTGAATCATGTCACGCATTTTGTTGTTGTCGAGTTTTAGGCGGTTGAAAACCGATTTCGGCATTTCGCCCCATTCGACAAATTTTGCGGAGGCATTCAAGTCTGCCTTGTTCGCTTCAAAAATCTCGTCTTTGCAAGCCTCCAGTTCATCTGCGATCTTTAACAAAGCTTTGTTTCTCAAATTAGTTTCCGTGTTGGCTATTTCTAATGAAGCGACTTTCGCTGCCTGTGCTATTTTTAGGAAGTCCATGAATTCTCCTTACAAAATTGTAATATTATCTCGTGTAATAATTGCGTCGTAGTTTTTGAAGTTCAAAATCTTCATAATGTCGTCGGAGTGGTTGCCCATAACCTTTTTGCAGGATTCGGAGTCGTAGTTTACAATTCCTCTGGCAAACTCGTTTCCTTTTTCGTCCAAAATTGAGATTACATCCCCTTTTGAAAACTCGTTGATAACATCAACCACGCCAATCGGTAAAAGACTTTTTTCTTTTTCGACGAGGGCTTTTTTCGCACCGTTGTTCACGACAATTTTTCCGATAATGTTTGTTGCGTAACCAATCCAGCGTTTTTTGTCCGAAAGCCCTTCTTCTTGAGGCAAGAACATTGTACCGTATTCTTCACCGCTAAAAACTTTTTTAATAATATACGGAATTTTGCCGTTTGCGATGAGAACTTTTCCGCCAAAACGTGTAACCATTCTGGCAGCCTCAAGTTTTGTTTTCATCCCGCCTCTTCCGCCTTCTGACGCATCAGAACCGAGCGAAAGAATTTCGTCCGTAACCCCGTCAACTTCTCTGATAATCTTGGCGTCAGGATTTTCCTTCGGATTGGAATCAAACAATCCGTCGACGTCGGAGAGAATAACCAACAAATCTGCATCGAGCTCACTTGCCACAAGTGCAGAAAGCTTGTCGTTGTCCGAGAAACAAACCTGCATGTTTTCGTAACGTGGAACAATTTCGACGTTAGTTACCGTGTCGTTTTGGTTAATAATCGGAACGGTTCTCAATTCCAATAACTTGTTGAGGGTGGTTCTAAGGCTCAAATATCTTGTCCTGAGCGAAAAATCATCTTCTGTCAAAAGAATTTGAGCGGCAACGAGATTGTAGGTATCAAACCCGCTTTCGTAAATCGACATCAACTTGCTCTGACCAATCGCCGCACATGCCTGCTTGAGTGCAGTTCCTTTTGTACCTTCAAGTCCAAGACGTTTTCTGCCCAAACCTACAGCACCGGAGGTAATAATAATTACTTCTTTGCCGGCTTTTACGAGGTGGGCGATGTCCTCAATAAACGAAAAAATTCTCGGTAGGGAAACATAACCGTCATCCCCACGCAGAATATTTGTCCCAAATTTAAAAACTATACGTTTTGCTTTAATAAAATCCTGTCTGTCCATAGTTAGATTATAACTCAAAAATATTTACCCAACACCCTTTTTTGACGGAAAAGCAAGAGAAGTCTTTCTTTAAGTTGAATTGTAACGTTTTGTTAATAAATATGTAACAAATATATATCATTGACGCAATTTTTCAATACAAAAATACTTTATATAAGTACCAGAGAAAATTTTAAAATAGGAAACAATAAAGTACGAATATGAGATGTAAATTTTTGTAACAAAAACTGAAATTTTTGAGCTAATCATTAAAGATTAGGTACAGAAATGACGTTATAGAGAATGTGAGTAAATAAAACGGAGAAAGAAAAATGGCAATCGAATTTAACGGTGATTATGGAAAACTAAATAACGCTCAAATATTTGGCAAGAAAGTTGATGCAGATGCTCAAAAGAAATTAGCTGCTAAAAACATTGATATGACAGGTAAAGAAGCAGTTGATAACAAATACCAAGGCGAAAAAACAGATTTGTTAGATGCAAACGCTTTCTACAATTCATTAGGTTTGTCACTCGGCAATACTAAAAAGGCTGATGTGAATGCTCAAATTACTAATATTGTTGGAGCTTCCGTAATGAAACGAGTTGCGGCTACACCTCAAAAATCAGTAGAGAATATTTCAAATACGGCAGATTTTGCATACGATGATATTTTGGCAGATGACACTCAAGCTTTGTTTGCAATGGCAGGTATGAAAGCTCCTGTTAACGCACCAAACCTTGAGGCAATGCAAGAAACATTGAATAATTCTAAATTTGTGCAAGCAATATTTGCATAAGACTTATTAAATAACATTTACTCACGCATTTGACAGTCGGCTTAAAAACCGACTGTTTTGTTTTATACGACAACTTTTTATGCTACAATGTAGAAAAGGAGTTACGATGAAAGAAAAAGCGATTGAATATTTTATGAACGGAAACTCGTGTGCAGAGGCGGTTATTTTGGCAGCTGCGGATGAAGGTTTGTGTGATAAGGTACTTTTGCCTTGTGCAACTTCGTTTTCGGGCGGAATGAGTTCGGGATGTGTTTGTGGTGCTCTTGCTGCTGCACAAATGGTTTTGGGTTATAATTTCGGCAAAGAAAATACAAAAGGTAACGAAGTAGTTGCAAGACAAAAAGCTCGTGAACTTGTTGAAGGTTTTGTAAAAAGAAATAAGGTTACTTGTTGCAGAGCATTGACAAGAGGGTTGGAAGGAATGCAGAAAAAGCAACATTGCCAAAAAATGGTGGGAGATAGTGTTGAGCTTCTCGAACAGTTAATAAAGGTGAAAGTTTAGAAAGTAAGCGGTTATGATAGGAGCGAGCATTGCAAAATTTTGTATTTGATAAATTGAATTTTTTAACGGCAGGCATGCCGATTAGAACAGGAAAAGGCAGTTATGGCAGAGCTTTAGAGGTTTTGAAGGAGCTTGACCTTGATGGTATGGAGTTGGAATTTGTTCACGGAGTCAGGATGAATGAGGAAACCCGCAATCTTTTGAAAAAAGAACGTGAGGCGAAAAAACTTATCTTGACAGCACATGCACCGTTTTATGTAAACCTTAATTCAAAAGAAGAGGACAAAATTGAGGCAAGCATTCAACGAATTATTGAAACAGGGATTGCGGCAAAGGACACGGGAGCTTTTAGTATAACTTTTCATGCAGCGTTTTATATGCAAAAAGATAAGGAAGTGGTTTATAAGCAGGTAAAATCAGGTATTGAGCAGATTTCTGATTACTTTAAAAAGAATGATATAAATGTTTGGATTAGACCTGAAACCACCGGAAAAGGTACTCAGTGGGGTGATTTGGATGAAATAATACGGCTTTCAAAAGAGTTTGACAACGTTTTGCCGTGCGTAGATTTTTCGCATTTGCACGCAAGATTTGGCGGGGAATATAACACTTATGACGAATTTTGTGGAATTTTTGAAAAAATCGGTAATGAAATAGGTGATTATGCTTTGAAAAATTTCCATGGACACCTTGCGGGGATTGAATATGGAGCAAAAGGTGAGAAAAAACATTTGAATTTGCCGGAATCAGATATGAATTATAAAGATTTGATGAAAGCTTTCAAAACATTTGATGTCCGAGGTGCAATCGTTTGCGAAAGTCCAAACATCGAAGACGATGCCATGCTCATGAAGAAGGAATATCTGGGATAATAAAGTGAAGGGTGAAGGGACTTTTAAAAACATGTCATCCTGAGAATCGAAGTGACGTAGGGATCGCATTACCTTCAAATTTTGGTTTGACTCCTCACCGAAATTTCTAACCTTCAACGTCGTTTCAGGTTGAAATTTCTCCTCTCTTAGTGTTAGAGGTAAATTTTAGATATTGAGCGTATTGAACTATAAGAACTTATCGTCCTATCGCCTTATAGTCTTATCGCCTGAAACAAAGAAAATGCTCCGTTCTTTCCACTACTCCTTTATGCAACCTGAAAATCTTTTCTACAAGCGGGTAGATTTTGTTGTAATCGTCGGAGTGTTCAAGCTTGTTTTCCAAGTAGCCCTTTAGAATTTCTATATAGTTTTGTTCTTCCCTCAACAGGTTTTGCAATATGATTGTTTTTTCTGTTTCCATAGCGTTTTTGTTAAAAGTTTTCTACAAATTTATTATACATAATAAAAATATTGCGGAAATAAAATTAATACATATAATCGAAAAATATTTTATTTATTAAGAATAAAATTTTTAAATTGCCACATTTTACTATTAACTCTTAGACCTAAAGGGGATTATTTGACGCCAAAAAAGCCGTACAATTTTCATATAAGTTTTTGGAGTATTGTTATGTTGACCGGAAATAACTATCACGATTGCAACAAATACAATCGTTTGGAAATGAAGAACGTTAATAAAGACATCGTAGGTTGGTTGGAAGAAATTGTCGAAGAAAATAACAGCCGTGTTGAAAAAAAAGAGTGGAAAAGTAAATATAACAGCTATGTTGTTTATGATTACGAACCGTTCTGCACCGACGGGTTTGAGATTAACCTTGTCATAACCTCTTTTGACCAATCATATTTGAATTTTATTAAATACCTTTACGATGAAAAAGTCAGTACAATAGATTATTTGAACAGTTGTATAAGCCAATAAAACCCTTTGAGGCTGGGGGTTACTCCCGCCTTTCTCATAATGATAAAGTTTTTTTACCGCAGGTGGTGTAATTTTTAGGGCTACATGTTCACTTTTAAAATAATTATGTTATTATAGGATTAACAAAAATTCCTAAATCGTGAAACTTTTTTCTCAAAATTACATCTATATAAAAAAGGCTTGAGCTAAAATTCGGATTTAGGGATTAATGGAGGAAACAAGTAAAAGAATGAGAAATCTTATGAGAAAAAGTGTAATCTTTTTAGGTGTATTTATCTTTTTGTTCGGATGTGTAATCCGTAATAATGTAATGGCATACGGCCCGACTGATTTGTACGATCAGGTTTGGAGGTTAGTAAATACAAAATTTGTTGACCAAACAAATAATTTGCAAGACTGGTCAAAATGGCGACACAAGTATGATAATAAAATTATGACAAACGAGGATGCTTATGTTGCCATAAATACGATGATTGCAAGTTTGAACGACCCATACACTAAGTTTTTAGACCCGAAAGAATTTGCGGAAGAAACAAGTTCTATTAAAGGTTCTTTGAAAGGTATCGGTATTCAAATCGGTGTGAAAGACGGCAAATTGACGGTTATTGCTCCAATCGAAGATACTCCTGCCGAAAAAGCCGGTTTGAAAGCTGATGATGAAATTCTTGAAATTGACGGCAAAAGCACTAAGGGTATTACTGTTGACAAAGCTGCCGATCAAATAAGAGGTAGAGAAGGTACTACTGTTACTTTGCTTATTAAAAGAGGCAGTAATGAGCCGAAACTTTACACAATTACTCGTGCTACTATTGAAATAAAATCTATTTCACAAAAAATTCCTGATAATATTGCAATGCCTAGCGATATCGGATATATAAGATTGAGTTCGTTTATTAGTAGAAATGCTGCAAGTGAGTTTAGATCAATTCTTGAACAAGGTTATAATAAAAAAGGTTTTATTATCGACCTTCGCTCAAACCCAGGCGGACTTTTGAGTAATGCAATTTACATTTCCGATATGTTTTTAGACGGAGGTGTAATCGTCAGCACGGTTGACCGTGACGGCTACAAGGAATTTCAAAAAGCGACAAAAGGAACTGTTACAAATAAACCTGTAGTTATTTTGATTAATAAAGGTTCGGCATCTGCAAGTGAGATTTTTTCAGGTGCTATGAAGGATAATGGGAGAGCAATTCTTGTGGGTGAACAATCTTTCGGTAAAGGTTTAGTTCAGGAAATCAACAAATTGCCTTACGAAGCCGGAATTAATATCACAATTCAAAAATATTTGACACCGAACGGTACGGATATTAATAAGAAAGGTATTACTCCTGATGTCATCGTAAAACTTACGGAAGAAGATGTTAAGAACAAAGATGATGTTCAGCTTAAAAAAGCAATCGAAGTGATGCAGAGGGTTACAAACAAGCAATCTATTGCAAATTACTAAAGAATTTTAAAAGCTCCTTTCAAAGGAGCTTTTTTTATGAGAAAAATTTTTAATTGTTCTACTTGCCGATACAAAAGTGAGAGAAAATATTTTCCAAAATCTCGTCTGTGATAACTTCGCCTGTTATTTCGTCTAAATATAAAAGTGCAGATTTTAAATCAATAGAAATTAAATCCTGCAACTCATTTATTTTTGCGGCATTTAGTGCATTTGTAAGGCTTTCACGGCATTTTTCCAAACAATCCTGTTGTCGTTTGTTTGTTATAAATTCTGTATCGTCAGATGAAAAATTACAAACAATTTCTTTAATTTTATTTTTCAAATCCTCAATACCTAAACCTGTTTCGACCGAAATATTAATAGCATTTTCAATTTTGTTTTGGATTAAATCACATTTGTTAGCGATAATAAGATGAGTTTTATTTTTGATTAAATCGAGAATGGCTTTGTCCTCGTCGTTCATGCCACGGCTTGCGTCATATATAAATAAAACCAAATCCGCCTCATCTGCTGATTGTTTTGAATATTCAATCCCAATTTCCTCAACTTTGCCGACTTCGTCGCTTTCACGAATGCCTGCCGTGTCAATTAAGGTTATCGCAACATCCCAGTCTAAATTTTCTTTGATTACGTCACGAGTTGTGCCTGCAATATCAGTGACGATAGCTCTTTCGACGTTCAATAATTTGTTAAAAAGAGATGATTTACCGACATTCGGTTTTCCGACAATCGCAATTTTTACTCCTTGTCTTAGTATATCGGAGGTTTTTGCACAAGAAAGAATTTCGTCAATTTCTTTTAGTGAATTTTCAAAACTTGAAATCAGATATGAGTATTCTGGTTCTGCAACATCTTCCGGAAAATCAATTCCCGCAATAATTTTCGATAAAGTTTCAAAAATTTGTTTTTTTATTTCAGAAATTTTTTCACCAAGAACTCCTGATAAATTTTTTGCGGATTGGATTGCAAAATTTCTGGTTTTTGCATGAATTAGGTCGGCAACGGCTTCAGCTTGTGACAAATCCATTTTTTTATTTAAAAATGCACGTTTTGTGAATTCTCCGCGTTCTGCTGTTCTTGCACCGTTTTTTAGAACCAAATCAAGAATATTTCTGACAACATTCATCCCGCCGTGACAGTGAATTTCAATGACATCTTCGCCGGTGTAGCTGTTCGGATTTTTGAACGGTAAAATTATTACCTCGTCGATTTTTTTGCCATTGTCTACAATCCAACCGTGCGAAATTTTTCCTGCGGTCAGGTTTTGTTTTGAATAAATCTTTTTAATAATATCAAAACTTGTGTCGCCGGAAATTCTTATAACTCCGACACCGCCTGTGCCGAGAGGGGTTGCAATAGCTGCTATTGTATCAAATTCTTGTACTATGTTCATTATGATAATTCTCTTATAAGTTCTTGTGCTTCTTCGCATTCAGGGAAAATATCAACAGCTTTTTCCAAAGAGGCAAGGGCTGATTCGTTGTCGCCTAATTCTTTGTAGCATTTTGCGGAATTTAAAAGTAAATTTACGTTCATCGGGCTGTCTGTGAGCAGGCTTTTGAAAATATTGTTTGCTTGCATATAGTCGCCGAGTTCGTAGTAGCAGAATGCAAGAAGATTTTTTACATCGTTGTTTTTCTCAAGTTCGTAAGATTTTATGAGATATCTTTTTGCTTCTTCAAAATCCTTCATTTGGTATTGAATTTTGCCCGCAATAAATAGTAAAAAACCGCTTTGAACAGATTTTGAAATAGCTTTTTTAATCTGTTCCATTGCTTTTTCTAAATCGTTTATATGGAGTTTATTCAGTGCTGAAAAAGCCAGTATTTCTGAGTTGTCAGGAGATTTTTCCAAAGCTTTTTCGTAATATTCGTCAGCTTTTTTAAAATCGGTTGTTGCATGAAGATAATTTGCATATTCGTACAAAATGTTTTCATCATCCGGTGCGTATTGAATAGCTTTTTCAAACTCGTCTTTTGCATAATCAAAAAGTCGTTTGCTTAAGTAAATTACTCCCAAATCCTTGTGAGCAGGTGCAAATTCAGGGTTTAGCTCCACAACTTTTTTGAGAATTTTTTCTGCTTTGTCCATATCTTTCGTAATTGTGCAGATATGAGCAAATTCGTAATAAACCTCGTGGGAAACATTTCCTTGAACAAGAATTTTTTCATAAATATTCTTTGCCTGCATCGGTTGATTAACTTTCAAGAAAAGACTTGCAAGTTTTCTGCCCATAGAAACAGATTTTGGATTAAGGGCAACAAGTTTTGCTAAAATGCTGATTGCGTGTTCAAATTCCCCCGACATTTCGTAGCAGCATGCCAGATTGTATTGATAATTTTGTTTTTCCGGATGGTGAATAACAAGCATTTTGTAATGCTTTATCGCATTTTCCCAATCTTTCATTTTAACTTCTGACAAAGCTAATGCTGTTAAATAACTGTCGTTCGGTTCTAATACATAAGCTTTTTTGAAGTATTCGCAAGCTTTTTGGTGGTCGTTTTTCATTTGCAAAATTGATGCAATATTGAAATACGTAATTGAGTTGTTCGGGTCAAGTTCTGTTGCTTTTAGAAAGTTTTCGTAAGCTTTGTCAAGATTGCCGATTGTTATGTAAGAAGTTCCTATATTGTTATAAAGTTGCGAATGATCAGGATTAAGTTCAATAGCCTTTTCTAAATATTCAACACTTTCCTTGAATTTTCGCATTGACATGTATGCCGTACCGATTATGTAGTACAAAGTGTAATCTTCTTTTTCAAATTCTAAAGCTTTTAGTGCAATTTCGATAGCTTTTTCTTGTTCTTCTTCTTTTACATAAATTACGCAAAGGCATTTGTAAGCTTCAATATAGTTTTCTCTAAGTTTAATAACCTCTTCGTAAGCAGTTTTTGCGTGCAACAAGTCGTCTTGGCAATCGTAGCAACTTGCAAGATAAAACCAGCTTGTAGCGTCGTCAGGTCTGTATTTTACGACAGTTTCGTAGTTGCTTTGTCCTTCTTTGTAATTTTCTAAATTTACGTTACAAAGCCCCAGTAATTTTAATTCTTCAATGTGTTTTTCATCATTGGTTGCACATTTTTCAAGGAGTTCTTTAGCTTCTTTGAACTGTTTATTCGCAACCATATTTGTAATTTCAGTTAAATTCATATTTTCCATACCTAAATTTTATCATAAAAAGAAAAAAGGCAATGTTTCCATCGCCTAAATAACCAGATTTTACACTATAAGTGTTCAGAAAGGAAGTTTTTTCTATACAAAACTAATCGCCGAGGTTCAGCTGTGAGAACTGAACAATTTTGTTTTTGCCACGTTTTTTAGCGTTGTATAGTGCGTGTTCTGCGTAACGAATGATTGTGTTAACATCTTCTTCCGTATTTTCAAGGCACGGATATGTTGAAATTCCGCCCGAAATCGTAATCGGATGTCTTTCTTCTTCGCCCGCAGGAATAAATTCCATTTTTTCAATATCACGTCTGAAACGTTCTGCGAATAAGAAAGCGTTTTCCTCCGAGGTGTTCGGGAGGATTAACAAAAATTCTTCATCGCCGTAACGAGTTAAAATATCTTCTTTTCTAATAAGCTGTTTGAGTTTGTCTGCGATAGAACGCAAAAGAACATCGCCCCATTCGTAACCGTAAATATCGTTTACGACTTTGAAAAAGTCAAGATCGAACAACAAACACGAAAGTTTTGTGCCGTAACGTTTTGCACGAGAAATTTCTTGTTCAAGACGTTCTTGGAGATACTTCCTGTTGTGAAGTCCCGTGAGTTCATCGGTTGTTGAAACAGTTTCCAATTTTAATCTCAACTCTTGAATTTTTAACAAAGATTTTACTCTGATAATAAGTTCTGTGTTGTCAACAGGAGTTTTGATTAAATCAAAAGCAACTGAGCGAACAACAGTTCCTTTGAAAGGTTCGCCGATAAACAATACAGGAACTTTGAATTTTGTCGTCATCAAAACATCTTTGAGGTTCGGAACATCTTCCACAACAACGAGTGAAGGGTTTAGTGTTTCGTATTCCTTCAATTTTTCAGCGTCTTCAATTCTGACATTTGTTTCGTCAATTTTTGCAAGAACATCTGCCAAAGCAGATACCTTCTTGCTTGTATAAACAATAATATTTTTCATCGAAAATTTCCTTTTCTATATACTCTCTCTATCCTGAAAGTTTAGCATATTCTTGCGTTGCATTCAATTTGTTACGATATGTAAATATCTCAATCGTATTCATTAAAAAGACAAAACTTAGGCAAAAAACAGAACGAAAAAATTACAAATACAACCACAAAACAATTCTTGCATATTTTGCAACGAGAATTGCGATATAGCTGAAAATGAAATCATAAAGGATTTTTAAACCGCTCTGCGATAAGAACCAATTCCCTACAAAATCCCAGCCGGTATGTTTTAGTGCGGCAATGCACATCATATAAGAAAGTCCGATTAAATGGATTAGTAAAACTCCTAAAATTGTTGCTTTTGCGGTATTTTTATAAGTATATCCTTTATTTTTAAGAATTGTTCCGAGTAAAAATGCAGCTGGGATATATGCAAGAATATATCCGAAACTGTATTCAAAAATATATTTCCAACCTCCGCCGAGAGCAAATACAGGCATAAAGAAAAGTCCTAAAATTATGTATAAGATAATACTTGTAATACCTAGCTTTCTTCCCAAAAGTCCTACAATAAAGAGTACCGCAGGGATTTGCGGAATATATCTGAAGGTGAAAAGAAAATCCTTAACAGTTAAAGTTTCACCCGAAAAAATTTTTGACGGGATTATAAGGTGAGTTATTTCCAGTTGTAGAAAAGTAGAAATTATGAGCAAAAACGAGCAGAAAAGTATAAGCACCAAACTGCCTATCCCTACTCTTATCCCCTTCTTTTTCGGTTTTACGGTTTTTACACGAAGTTTTTTTTCTACATTTGTGTCCGTCATAAAATATTAACTACCTTTTTTAGCTCATCCCGTCTGATTTCGTAATTACTTTTAAATTTATCGTAAAAAATATTTTCTGTCCACATTATTAAGGCATCTTCATTATTGTCCTGATAGTAGCCTTTTCTTGTGCCGAGAGAATGAAAACCGTATTTTTCGTAAAGATTTATCGCAGCAGCGTTTCCGACGCGAACTTCGAGGGTAATATATTTTACCATATTATTTTTGCATTCATCAATAATTCTTTTGAGAAGAGCCTCGCCAACGTGGTGACGTCTGAATTTTTTAGCAACAGCGATATTTGTAATATGAGTTTCTTCAAGAATTTCCCAACTTCCGGCATATCCGATAAGCTCGCCGTCGATAGTAAAAGCAGAATAATATCTGGCAAGTTCGTTAGAAAGTTCGTTGAAAAAAGATTCACGTGACCAGTGATGTTCGCCGTAGGATTCTTCTTCGATTTCCACAATCTTGTCAATATCGGATTGCTTCATTCTTTCAATTTTTACGGTAAATATTTCGTTTTCCATAACCCGATTTTATCACGCAAATTTTCACTGTGCAATTTGTAACAGGGTTTGCTGGACAAAATTTAAAAACATGTGGTATAATTTATTAACGCACTTATTTATCGGATGTTGTTCCTTGATTATTTTGAAAGGAACGATTATGGGAAAAAAATCCTCATATACTAACGGAACAGTTCGACTTAACGGTCAGACAAAATCTTCTACATACAAACGTGGCAAAACAGTTTATACGGATTATGTAATGTCACCTTATGAAAAGCAGGCTTATGATTATGCTCAAAGATCTTTTGCGGAAAATTTACCGAATTTGAATGTGTTTTCCGATGATACAAAAAGACAATTTCAAAAACAACTGAATGCATACAAAGATAAAGGTGTTGATACAATTAACAGCGTCTATACCCCGATGATTAATAATTTGAAAACCGATGTCGCATCCCGTTTTGGAAATTTAGATAATTCATCTTTTTTAAATGAATTAAACGGCATAGAAAAAAATCGTTCAAAGGCGATAGGAACTTTGGCACAAGATTTGATATTAAAAGAAAATGATTTGGTTAATGATGAACTTTCGAGAAGATATAATTACATGAGCTTTTTGAACGGAATAAGCAATCAGGCATTGTCAAACCAATCGGCTTACTCATCGCTTTCTTCCGCAAACAGTTCAAGCGGAAATAAATCAGGCTCAAATTCTAATATCGGAACTTATATAGAAATGGGCTTGCAATTATTGAAAGCAATATACGGTTAGATATTTTTTGAATGCGGTCAGTGTAAAGTTTTGACCGCTTTTTATTAATTCTTATATTTGTGGTAGAATAATTACCGTTGAAATTAGGGAGAGATTTTATGGTATTTAATAAAGTTTTTGACTTTGTCAAAAAACATTCGGAAATTTTTACGATTATAGGACTTGGTATAATTTTTTATTTAATATTCTTTTTTAATATCGGCAACTATGCCTTGATGGATGTTGATGAAACAAGATACGTTTCCATGGCGAGAGATATGTTTAATACGAAAGATTTTATGACTTTGTATTTGAACGGTGAATATTTCTTTGAAAAACCTCCGCTTTATTTTTGGTTGGAATGTTTTTCTTTCGGGTTGTTTGGAAAAGTTAATGAATTTACGGCAAGATTTCCGGTTGCAATGTGCGGAACTTTGATTTGCTATTTGACGTATTTTATGGGGAAAAAAGTTTTTTCCAGAACCTATGGAGTTGTTTCTTCTCTAATTCTTGCAACAAGTTTTGAATTTGTAATTCTTGCGAAATTTGCGATTTTAGATATTGTTGTTTCGGCTTGCGTTGCTTTTTCGGTAATGTTTGGGATGATTACATTTTTTTGTAGAAAAGACCACAAAAAATTTTTTGTGTGGTTGTTTTATATTTTTTCCGGACTTGCAGTTATGGCAAAAGGTTTGCCGGGGTTTATTGTTCCGTTTGGGGTGATTTTCTTTTGTTTGTTAATTACGGACAAATTGAAATCGGCATTTAAGCCAAAATATTTTCTTGTTGGAATGGTTATGTTTTTGTTGATAGTTTTGCCGTGGCATATTGCAATGTTGCATATTCATAACCCGCTTTTTTACGAGGAATATATCATAAAACATCACCTTGCAAGGTTTTTCGGCTCGGATGAAATTCACCGTGCAGAACCTTTCTGGTTTTATTTTGCAAATCTTTTTTGGGGCTTAATTCCGTGGACGTTTTCGGCTATTGCTCTTATTATTGCAAAAATCAAAGGTTTTGATAAAAAATTATTGGCAAAACTTGCTGATATCAAAAGTTTTGGGGAATTGAAGAATTTGATTAATTCTGTGAAAAGTTTTAAATTTGATGAATTGGATAATTCTCGAAAATTTTTGCTTTTGAATTGGATTGCCGCAATTTTTATTATGGGATTTTTTACGGCTTCAGGAACAAAATTAATTACATATATTTTGCCGATTTATATTCATCTTGCATTTATCTTGGGGTTTGCGTGGACAAATTACATAGAAAAATCTCGTTATGAAAAATCAATAGGAATTTCGGTTAAGGTTTGGGGAATTTTATGCGTTATTGTTGCATTTGTGGCATTGTTCACACCCCTGTTTTTACCGCAGCAAATTTATCAGGACATATTGCCTGCAAAATGGATGAGTATTGGTTTTGTGGCATTTTGTGGGGTGGGAAGTTTGCTTTGTTTGTGGAAAAACAATCGCAAAGGTATATTTTTAACTTATGTGATTTTTACAATGTTAATTTCCGTATTTTGCACAAAGGAGTTTTTCAAAATAGATTACAAATTCGGGCAAGATGATTTAATGCAGTTTGCGGCTTATGCAAAGCAGGAAGGTGACGAACTTATTTCGTTTGGTGATACCAGAAGATATTCACTTCTTTATTATTCCGGATATCATATAAATTATATCGAGCAAACGACATCTGACAATTTGAAAGAATATCTTGAAGGTGGAAACGATTTAATTTCTATCAGAAAAAAATATCTTGATAAATACGGTCAAAATATTAAATATAAAATAGTTATGGAAGGTCGTAAATATGTATTGTTAAGGGGGGGAGAGTAAAATGCTTAAAAGGTATGAAAATTTTTTAAAAGAATTTGACGGAGCACTCTCAAAGTATTTCGAATTGCACAAAAAATATATCAAATGTAAAAAAGGTTGCACGGATTGCTGTACGAAGGGAGAGTTTCCGTTTTCAAGGTTGGAGGCGGAATATCTAATGCAGGCATTTGTAAACCTTCCAAAAGATGTGAAAGACGACATTCGCCGTAATATAATAATTTTGAAAGAAGATAAACTTAAAAGTAAAGAGAAGCGGTTTACATATACTTGCCCGTTTTTGGTAAACAGTGAATGTGCATTGTACCCTCAAAGGGGGATTATATGTAGAACTTACGGGCTGGCATGCTTGCAAAAGGACGGCAAGGTAAAGCTTCCGAATTGTGCGGAAATGGGCTTAAATTATAGTGAAATCTATAATTCAAAAACAAAGGAGTTGAATTTGTCAGACCCTGTAATGCAAGATTTGAAGATAGATAATTGTTTAAGAAGTTCGCTTGCTGAAAAATACGAATTGGAATGTGGTGAAATTCGCCCGTTGATAGATTGGTTTTAGAGAGTATTAAATCATGTCACCCAGAGGAGCGAAGCGACCTTTTCGCCCTCGCATTAAACGGCACCGTTCGCAATCACAACGAAAACTCAACGTTTCCGTTGATTCTTGCTCACCTTT
>ONYB01000123.1 GCA_900321895.1 uncultured Brachyspira sp. | reverse complement strand
GTTATATCAAATCGCTTATCATGATGATGATTTTAGTCAGTATTCTTATTCTCGTTCACGAAGCCGGTCACTTTTTTGCCGCTAAGTTTTTTAAACTTAATCCTACTCGTTTCGGGTTCGGGTTGCCGTTCGGTCCAACATTATGGGAAAAAGAAATTAATGGTGTTAAATTTTTAATTCATGCCTGTCTTTTTGGCGGTTATGTGAGTTTTGCGGATGATGAAGAGGAAAATTCCGACATTCCCGCAAATTCCGATCAGAGAATTTCTAATCGCCCTGTTTATCAACGTGCAATTATCTATTCTGCCGGAGTTGTCGCAAACTTTTTGTGTGCAATAGTTATGGTGCTTTTGGCGGCCACAATCTGGGGACAAATGCCATCCGGCAACTACGATGTCTTTGTAAAAGATATCGCAGCTCCGAAAACCGAAGCTATTTGGCAATCAGGTATTCAAAAAGGTGATAAAATTATCAAAATTAACGGACATGACGTCAAAAACAGCAACATGTTAATCATGATTGCACAGCAAAGCAAGGCTTTTGACAGCAAAGTAGACGAAAACTTCGCAAACCAAAACTTTGTCGAATTGAAAAAAATCAACCCTGCTTTTACAAAAGATGAAATCATTCCGAAAGATATTTTGATTAAACTTCCGACTATAGAAACAGAGCCGGCAATTACAATGAGCGACAATGTTTTGAAGGGTTTGGAAAAATATAAAGATTTGCAGGTTTCGCTAACCGATACCCAAAAATCTTTGAGAGAAAAAGTTCAAAACAAAAGTTACATAATTTCTGACGGAACAATCACACTGAATGATGTGGCTTATGCGATTTCTGATAATGTTCATCCTGTAAATTTAGAGGTTTTGCGTGACGGGCAAACCGTTGCACTTAAGCCGATTTACCCGAACAAAAACGGTATTATGGGAATTCAAATGGAAATCAAAGAAATCGTAATCCCGACTAAAACCCCAAAAGCCGTAATCAAAACGAGTTTCAATTACGTAAACGAACAAACCTCATTGCTTTTGTGGGGATTATATCAAATGGTAACGGGCAAAGTTTCTTTCAGCGATATCCACGGAGTAATCGCAATTACAAAAGTCGGCGGTGACGTAATCCACAATGGCGGAATGTTCTACGGGTTACTTTTGACCGCAATAATTTCGATAGATTTGTTCATCCTTAACCTTTTGCCAATTCCACCACTTGACGGCGGTCATCTGCTGTTCCTCGGGATTGAAAAGCTTCGTGGCAAACCTGTTGAAAAAGAAGTTATTGAAAAATTGTGGATTGCGTGTTTTGCGATTTTGCTGTTATTTTTTGTGGCAGTTACCGCAAACGATATTTACGCACTTGTAACCCATAAATTATAGCGTTTGACAAAATAATTTCGAAAAAATCTGCGTGCGTTGCGTGCGTAGATTTTTTTATGAAAAATCTCATTTTACCGCATGATGATTTTTTTAGAAGAAGCATTATAATAAAGGTATGAGAAAGTCGGTTTTAGTAATTTTGTCTATATTATTGTTTCAAAGCGGGAGCTATGCTGCTTTTTTCCAACCGCAGGGAAATCCTTATGAAGGCATGGGTTATGTCGGAACTCTGCCTGATTTGACGGGGAAATTTCAGCCTACAGAACCGATTGACGCCAAGCCGGTTTTTGAAAAAACACAAAAATTTAATTCTGAAAAAGAAATAAAACCTATTCCACGTGACAATCCTGCTTTTGTAAACATTATTTTGAAACAGGATAAAACTTCGCCATACATAAATGATTTGACGGAATTTATTGATATGTTGGAAAAAATTTACGATTCCATAGAAGAAAACGAAAATGTTCAAAGGTTTGCGGCACGGGTATACTTTTTCAACCAAAACGCAGAATATTTCAGGCAGAAATACGAGGACAAGCCTGAGAGTAACTACATTTCTTATGAAAAACTTTTGCAGTTGAGCAATCAGGCAAAAACTGTATCACAACTGCGTTCAGAGGCAGAAAAATACAGTCCGTACCTAGCATATTCGGGTTCCGGACAAATTTATAACTCGAATAATATAGACCAGCAAATCTCTTATCTCAAAGATGAAATTGAAAAGACGATTAATATATTGCGTGAGGCAAGATAGGGTTTCACCCTTCACAACCTTAAAACGCATCTGTTTTGATTGGGTTTTTGAACTTCGTAATGTTGCCCTGGAAGAGAAGTTTGATTGTATCTAGCCCGCCGTTTCTGTGTTTTGCTATTATGATTTCGGATTCCCCTTTGTTCGCCGCCTTAACCGTTTCTTCCTCTTCGCTTTCGGCTTTTTTGTAGTAATCGTCACGGTATATAAACATTACAATATCTGCGTCCTGCTCGATTGAACCTGATTCACGCAAGTCGGACAACATCGGACGTTTGTCTGTTCTGCTTTCTACCGCACGGGACAACTGCGAAAGTGCAATTACCGGAACATCTAATTCTTTTGCAAGAATTTTTAAACCTCTGGAAATCGCCGAAATCTGCTGCATACGGTCTTCTCTACCGCTTCCCTCCATTAACTGCAAGTAGTCAATCAAAATAAGTCCGAGATTTTTTTCTTGCATTTTTAATCTTCGACATTTTGCTCTCAAGTCCGTAATCGTACATCCGCTTGTATCGTCGATATACAGCGGGGCTTGGGCAAACGAATTCATTGCATCCGCAAGTTTTTCCCAGTCTTTGCTCTGCATGTTACCGGTTTTAATTCTCTGCGAATCGATTTCCGCCTCTGAACAAAGCATACGTTGAACCAACTGATCCTTTGACATTTCAAGTGAAAAAATTGCTACCGGAGTTTTGGCTCTGATTGCTACGTTTTGTGCAATGTTCAGTGCAAAAGCTGTTTTACCCATTGCCGGACGTGCCGCAAGAATTATTAAGTCAGATTTTTGGAGTCCGTTCAAAACCGCGTCTAAATCGAAAAATCCCGTAGGAACTCCTAAAAGTTCATCCTTATGGTTGTAGCGGTATTCGATTTTTTCGTACGTGTTTAATACCAAATCCTTTACGTGAACCAAGTCCGTTGTGGATTTTCTGGAAGCAATATCAAAAATTAACTTTTCGGCACTGTCAAGCGAGTCGTCAATGGAATTCATGTCGTAACCGAAGGATACGATTTCAGAACCTGCATTAATCAATGCCCTTTTAATAGCTTTTTCTTGGATAATTTTTACGTAATATTCAACGTTTGAGGTTGTAATTGCGTTAAAACTTAAATCGTTGATAAAAGCACGACCGCCAACCGCTTCCAATTTAGAATTGAAACTTAAAACATCTGACACAGAAATAATATCAATCTTTTCGTTTTGGTTGAAAAGTTGGAGCATTGCATCATAAATGTATCTGTGTGCAGGTTTGTAAAAACTTTCGGGTTTTAGGGTTTCAACAATTTTTGTGATAACTCTCGGGTTTACCAAAATCGCACCGAGAACAGCCTCTTCTGCCTCTATATTTTGGGGCAAAAGGTTTAAATCTTGTTGTTTCATTTTATCTTTTGTTGCTGGCATGCTTTATTTTTCCTTTTTTCACATGATATAACAGAAAATTTTTGAAAAAAACATGATAATAACTATTCTTTACAGTCGCTTAAAAAGCACGACGTAAAAAATGTGACTTAATTCAATTATTTAAAATTTTCTATTTTTTTGCTGATTTGTCGGCAAGTTCGGAATCAACTCTCAAAAATACAGGTTTGATTTCTTCTTTTGAAATAAGTTTTCCGCACTTGATATTATCGCTTGTCAAGTCGTCAAGTTTTGCGTCGAGATTGAAGGATAACTGTCTTGCCATTTCTTTTGCGAAGTTAGGACAATACGGGTAAATCAACGCAGTTACAACGCACATAATCTCAAGAACTGTCGTCAAGACCTGACCGCATTCAGTCATTTTGCCTTCTTTTGCAAGCGTCCAAGGTGCGTTGTCGGTGACAAATTTGTTCGCCATATCGACAATTCCCATAATTTCTTGTGCTGCTTCGGCGATTTCAAAATGGTTGAAGTGGTTTTCGACAACTTTGACAGTTCCGAGTGCATGTTTGATTAATTTTTGAGAACCTTCGACAAGTTCGTTGTTTGCAGAAATCAAAAATTCTTCTTTAACTTCACCGTCAAAATATTTGACGAGCATAGAAAGAGTTCTGTTTAAAAGGTTGCCCATGCTGTTTGCGAGGTGAGCATTAACTTTTTCTTTGAAATCATCGTCGGAATAGTTGCCGTCACGTCCGCAAGGTGCAGAAGTTGCCATATAATATCTGAACGCATCAGGTTCTTTTAATTCAAAACTTTCGAGAACTGATGTCGGAGAAATTACGTTACCGAGAGATTTTGACATTTTGGTTTCGTCAATCGTAATCCAACCGTGGGCAAAGATGTGTTTTGGCAACGGCAAATCTAATGCCAACAAGAATGCAGGCCAGTATATGCTGTGGAATTTCAAAATGTCTTTTCCGATAACATGAACATCAACAGGCCAGTATTTTTTGAAATCTTCTGACGGATTCTCGGTATCGTAGCCGATTGCAGTAATATAGTTTGACAAAGCATCAATCCATACATAGATAGATTGTTCAGGATCGTCAAGAACATCAATACCCCATTTTACATTGGATTTTGCTCTGGAAACAGAAATATCTTGGATATCTTCAAGCTGGTTCAAAACTTCGTTTGCTCTGAACGCAGGCACGATAAAATCAGGATTTTCTTTAATATGTTTGATAATTGCGTCTTTGTATTTTGTGAGTTTAAAGAAATAGTTTTCTTCTTTTACGACATCAGGTTTTTTCAAGTGATCCGGACAAAGACCGTCCTCTGTCAAGTCTTTCGGGTTTAAGAAACATTCGCAACCAGAACAGTAAAGCCCTTCATAAGAGTTTTTATAAATATCGCCTTGTTCAACAAGTTTTTTGAAGATTTTTTGAACGGTTTTTTTGTGATAATCATCGGTTGTTCTGATAAATTTGTTATAATTAATATCGAGTGCTTTCCAGGCATCTTTGAATTTTTGGGAATTTTCGTCGCAAAGTTCTTTTGGCGAAATTCCTTTTGCGGCAGCTGTTTTTTGGATTTTAATCCCGTGTTCGTCTGTACCTGTCAAAAAGTACATATCATTTGTTCTTTGCGAATAGTGTCTTGCAATAATATCGGTCAAAATCTTTTCGTAAGCGTGACCTATGTGAGGGGCACCGTTAACATAATCAATAGCCGTTGTAATATAAAATCTGTCCATTTCCGTATCCTTTTTTTAATAAACTCTGTTAAAATTTTATCATAAACAAAAAATCCTACGAACTCATAAACCGTACAAGTTTTATTTTTTTGTGTTAAGATAGTTGAAAAGTTTACAAATCAGTTTTTGGGAGATTAAAAAATGTTAGAAAATTTAGTATCTTCTCATGGCATGATAATTTCGGGTGCAATTCTTTTGATTGCATACATTTTTATTGCAAGTGAGAAAATTCAAAAATCAGTTGTAGCACTTGTTGGTGCTTCTCTGACAATGGTTTTAGGGCTATTGCCTTGTCACAGTCATATTGATCCGACGACGGGAGCTTATGTAAAAGGGGTGTTTGAATACATTTCTTTTGACGTAATCTTTTTGCTAATCGGTATGATGATTTTGGTACATATTGCAAGCCGTAGCGGAGTTTTTAAATGGATGGCAATCGGACTTTTGAAATTGACAAAAGGTCATCCGAAAATGGTTTTGTTCACGCTTGCTGCTTTTACGGCGGTTGCTTCCGCATTTTTGGATAACGTTACAACGGTTGTTCTTATGATGCCTGTAACTTTTGTTATTGCAAAAGAATTTGATACCGATCCTATTCCGTTTTTGATTACGGAGGTTTTGGCATCTAATATCGGTGGTACGGCAACTCTTATCGGCGACCCGCCAAATATTATTATCGGTGCAAGAGCAGGTTTGAGCTTTATGGACTTTTTGAATGAATTAACGGTAATAGTTGCGTTGATATTCTTGACGGTTGTTTCGGTTTTGATTTTCTTGTTCAGAAAATCATTAAAGTCAACTCCTGAAAAAATGGCTCATGTAGCAAATCTTGATAATTCAAAAACTATTACCGATAAAGGCTTGATGATTCGTTCTATGATTACTCTTGCCTTGGTAATTCTCGGTTTTGTAACACACGATATTACACATATTGATGCGTACGTTTTTGCGGTTGCAGGTGCGTCTTTCTTGTTACTTTTTGAAAAACCGAAAGAAATTTACAGAGATGTTGAGTGGCTTACGATATTTTTCTTTGTAGGTTTGTTCATTATTATCGGTGGTTTTGAGGCAAACGGCGGTATCGCATTCTTGGCAGACAAACTTATTCAATTTACAAGCGGAAGTCTTGATATGGCAACAATGTTAATCCTTTGGGGTTCAGGCTTGTTGTCAGGTATTATAGACAATATTCCGTATACCGCAACAATGGCTCCGTTGATTGCACAGGTTCAGCACACAATTCCGTATTCGGGAGCAGGTCATCATCCGCTTTGGTGGGCATTGTCATTAGGGGCTTGTCTTGGCGGAAATCTTACTATTATTGGTGCGGCTGCGAACGTTATTGTTAGTGAAACCGCAACGGTTAAGGGGCATCCGATTTCATTTATGAGATTTATGAAGTATGGAGCTCTTGCAACATTTATATCACTTGCATTAAGTTCAGTTTATTTGTTTGTGAGATATTTGCACTAACAAAAAACAGGTAAATAAGTAAATAAGTGAATAAGTTAATAGGTGAATAAGTGCATATCGTTCGCTTCGCTCAAAAACAACTTTGGTGCGTAGCACCGATTTGAACTTATTCACGAGCCCCAACGGGGCGAATTTACTTATTCACTTTTCTACCACACTTACTGCAACCATACGAACTTCCAAACAACTACTATGTACGAAATTAAAAAACAAATATATCTGAATATGACAAAGAACCAAAAGTCGGCATTGTGCGGCTTCTTGAGAGCTTTGGTGAAAAAATCACCGGAATTGAGTGTTCAAGAAATTCTCGACAAATTTCTCGAGGATGAAAAGTATTATCTCGAAATTAATGCCTCAAGGTTTGAATTCCTCGCCGACGTTATTGACGATGACCAATTTTTGAAAGATACCGAACTTTTTTTGAAAGAGTGTCGTAAATATTACGATTATAAGAAAAAGCAAGAACCGATTATTCAAGCACAAAAAGAGTTTGAAAAAAAGAAACGCAAGTTTTTACAAGAAGTTAAAATGAGTAAAGAGCAACCGACTAAAAAACAACTTTATTATTATGAAAAACTCTGCAAAAGATACGGAATTGAGAAAAAAGAACTTGCTTCAAAACTTGAAGCTCGTGATGAAATAGATAAAATTTTATCAGAACATGAGGCTGATAATTCATTTGAATGATGTCAATATAAAATAAAAATTGTAAAATTATGGCATGGAAATAAATTCAATAAATGATTTTAAGAAAAATTTTTACGAAATTTATCACCACGATGTCCTGCCAATGTTGAAAGAACTTGAGAGCGAAAGAGTTAAAAAGTACAACCAAGCAAGGTTTTGGGCTACTTTGGTTTTTTTTGTCGCACTCGGTATCGTAATTTGGATGTACATGTTGAATATCGAAGGGCAATCACTGTTCTTCATCGGGTTTATCGGAGTTATGATACCAGGGTTGGTTTACACTTGCTTTAGAAAAGATTTTGAAACCAAATTAAAAAAGAGAATTATGCCATCTTTGATGAGTGCTTTCGGTCACATGAATTGGACAGCGAACAGAGTTGTTGACCCGAGCGAGGTTCAGAATTTTAAAATTTTCTCATACTGGGAATATATGTCGACCGACGACAATTTTTACGGTACGTACAAAGGTTTACCGCTAAATATTTCGGAAGCTCGCCTTTATTACGAAACTCGTGATTCAAAAGGCAGACGTCATACTCATACTGTTTTTAAAGGTGCAATTATTACAATCGGTGTTGCAAAGCCGTTTGTTGGTCATACAATCGTCAGAAAACGTGCTTTTCTAGGTAATAACAAATGCTATCAGGAGGTCAAACTCGAAGACCCTGAATTTAGCAAAATGTTCTACGTCGATTCAAACGACCAAGTTGAGGCAAGATACGTTTTGACAACCGCTTTTATGGAAAGGTTTAAGAAAATCAGAAACGCTTTCAGTGCAGAACACGCTGAATGTGCTTTCAAAAATAATAAACTTATGCTTGCACTTTCAACAAATAAAGACTTGTTCGCACTGGGAAATTTCAAAACTCCGCTCACAAATACAAAACCTTTCACAGAATTTTTGACGGAAATAATTTCCATTTACGAAATGATTGATATGCTAAAAGTTACAGAAAAGACCGGATTATAATGCTGATAGAAGATATTGTTAAAATCCTGACAGACGCAGGAATAGAAAAAAACGAAGCTACGATTGAAGTTAAAATGCTCATAGAACATTTTGCGAATTATACTGTTTCTGATTTGATAATGGGGAAAAAATTGGACAGCGAAAAATTGAAAATTGTCGAAGAAAAAGCCCGACAAAGAGCAAAAACTCGTGAACCTATTCAGCACATAATCGGCTTTGCGGATTTTATGGGCGAAAAATTTATTGTTAATCCGTCTGTGCTTATTCCGCGTGATGAAACCGAAATTTTAGTCAGAAAAGCGATTGAAATAATTAATAAAAATGATTTGAAAGCCGCATTAGATGTTGGCACAGGTTCGGGTTGCATTGCGTGTATGATTGCGAAATATACTGATTGCCGTGTAATCGGGTTGGATATTTCGACAGATGCCCTAAATACAGCACTGGACAATGCTTCAAGACTAAATCTTTTTAATAAGGCGATTTTTAGAAAATCTGATATTTTTTCAAACGTCAAACCTGACGAAAGTTTTGATATAATCGTTTCAAATCCGCCATACATCCCGCCGTCAGAAAAAGAAAATATTCAAAAAGAAGTTACTTTTGATCCGGAAAATGCACTTTACACAACTGATGAAAAAGGTTTAGAATTTTACGAAAAAATTACCTCAGAAGCTTCGAAAATCCTGAATAAAGGCGGATATCTCTTGTTTGAACTCGGAATAGGGCAATCTCAGGAGGTCAAAAACTTTATGAAAAAAGATTTTGAAAACATTGAAATAATAAAAGATCTTGCGGGCATTGACCGAGTAATTTGCGGAAAATTTCGCGGTTAATTTTGTTTTGCAACAAGAGATTTTTTAGGCTCTGCGTGAATTGAAATCAGGCTATTGGCAAAAGATTTTCGGATATTGTTTTCGAGTTTGTCACAAATAGCATGGCAATCACGCAAAACCATATCTTCCCGAAAAAGAATTGTGACTTCAATTTTTCTTTCCGCACCTGAACTTGTAGCCCTCAAATCCTTGTAGCCCAAGATTTTTTCGTCAGTCGAATTAATTATATTTTTGATTTTTTCTAATTCGCAATCCGGAATAGAACCGTCAAGCAGATTGTTTAATGTCGTCTTTGAAATAGAAAATCCTGCTTTCAAAATTATGCACGCAACCGCAATAGCGATAATCGGGTCGAGAAGATGTATTCCCGTAATTTTTATTGCAACTAAACCCAACAAAATTCCGAAAGATGTCCAAACATCCGTACTCAAGTGTTTTGCGTCAGCATAAAGCGAAACGGACTCCGTCTTTTTAGCAACATAGAAAAGATATGAACTTACAACAATATTTGCAATAACAGAAATCGCCATAACAAAAATTCCAATCATAGACTCGGTTTCCATAGAAAATCCGAGAAAAATCTTTTTGACAGATTCAAAAATAATATACATAGCAGCTGCAATAATCAGTCCGCCCTCAATAAATCCTGACATATCTTCATATCTTCCATGCCCGAACGGGTGGGTTTTGTCGGCAGGTTCGGAGGATTTCATAACAGCAAAAAATGTTAAAACAGATGCCAAAAAATCGCTTAAGGAATGAATTGCTTCCGAAATAATACTAATGCTTCCGGAAATTGTTCCTGCGATAAGTTTCAAAATGATTATTATCGAGTTGGACGTAATAGAAAGTCCTGCTGCGAATTTTTTTTCTGTAACTGCTTGCATAATAAGAATTATGCCACTTTTCGCCCAAAAAGTAAAGCTATTACGACACAAAAGTACACTATTTTTAAAATTTGATTCACCTTTCTTAACAGACTTCCATTTCTGTAAAATCCGTGATAGTATAGTTGGAGTAATCAGGTATAAAAAAGATACTAACGGAGTAACTATGCTATCAAAAGACTTGCCAAAATGTCCGGTTGAAACAACATTGATGATGTTGAACACTCGTTGGAAATTTTTGATAATAAAGGATTTACTTACGGGAACAAAAAGGTTTGGTGAATTAAAAAATTCACTCGGTAAAATTACCCAAAAAGTTTTGACTTCAAATTTGAGAGAAATGGAAGATTCAGGACTAGTGGAACGAAAAGTTTGGGCACAAATTCCGCCACGAGTAGACTACACCCTCACTGACATCGGCTACAGCCTCGCTGTAGTATTGGATTCCATGGCAGAATGGGGCAGTGCCTACAAGCAGTTGCTGAAAATTATTGAAAAAAGAAATAAATAACTTAACGAGTTGACAAATTTATAGATTTGTGTTATAACATGTGTGGGGTAAATGTATATTTATAAGTCTTGTCATACGATAAGACTCTTTTTTTGCCCTAAATTTCTCGTTTGCATTGTAGCACTTAGGTTTTACCCAATCGGGTAATTTCTTAAAAACTTTTATTTAACTATAATTTTTTGTAATTAAAGTTCAAATAAAAGGAGAATTGGCATGCCGGAAAACGAGCAAAATTTTTCAAATCCGTTACAAAAATATAATATTTTACCGCATTCAAAATATTTGGAAATGTTGAATAGTAAGGAGGAAATTTCTGAAAAACAGGAGTTTCGTGAAGAAAAAGTTTACCGAAAGAATTCGCACCAACTTCAGTGTATTCATAAATTTTCGCTTAAAACTGGTAAAAAAATTTCGACGACAACGTTTGATTATTTTAATGATAAAAAAATAAAATCAATCGATGAATACGACGAAAAAAGCGGAAAAATAATTCGCACCACAAACTTTACACTCTTCAAATCTATCACGGAATACAGCAGAACCTCCGGCAAAAAACTCAAAACCACCAACTACAGCATAAAAGATGAAAATCGAATTACCTCTGTCTATGAGTATGATAATCTTTATGAAAAGGTTATGCGAATTTCAATTTACCAACCTGACGGCAAATCAATCAGTATGGTAAAAGAAATTAATCCGATAAGCGAAATAGTTGAAAAATGTATAAATTATAAACGAAATTCCAACTCAATTTGCTCGATTTCTAAATACGAATTTCAAGGGGACAAAACCGTAAAAACTACTTGCTACTACAACGATTGTATGGAAGGTATCAGAGAATTTTTCAGTCCTAAAATTCAAACAAAACAAGAAAAAAATAATGCAAAATTGATAGATAATTTGTTCAAAAATAATTTGAATGTTTCCACGTTGCAACTTTAAATCGGTTAAAAATTCATATATTTAGAGGATTAAAAACAGAGTTTGACCGTTTAAAATAAGAATGGTTGAAGTGTAAATTTTGGGAGGCGAGAGTAATGGGAAATTATTCTCAAGGAGAAACGGTTTATCCACAGACAAACGGTGAGATTTCGACGTCTATCACGCAAAGCTGGACGGAGCAGGCTCTTGAATGCTATTCTATTGGTTGCGATTGTAAGCGTTGTTCTCTGGCAAATGGCGGATATTCTTTCGTTTGTCAAATGCCCAAAATTATCGAAATCCTTATAAATATTACAGGCAAACCCCGAAACATTTTGGCATAGTATACTCCTTTTTCAAAATGACAACAGGTATATTAAAAAATATACCTGTTTTTTTATTTTTTTGTTAAAATCTTGTTGTATGAAAAAACTGTTTTTGATAATAATTACCCTAATCATTACGGCGATACCGTCAAGCGCAAATATAGTAAAGATTTCCGTTAATCAAGCTGTGGATATGGCTTTGGAAAATAATCTTGAATTAAAGGCAAAACGAAAAAATCTTGAGATTGCAAGACAAGAGGTCAGGGCAGCAAATGCGTTAAAAAATCCGCAATTTCAATCAAATTTTTTGTTCGGAAAGGTTACCAGAGGAAATTCCAGTCAGTTTGGTGCGGTTTTGCCGGTTGAAATTGCCAAAAGAGGGGTTAGGAAAAAGGTTGCACTTGCAAATTTAAATGCGGTTTCAAATTCAATAAAAGAATCGGAGCACAACCTCAAACTTGACGTAATGAGGGCATATTTCAAGGTTTTGTATTTGAAATCAGTTCTTGTGATTATGCAAAACAGAGAAAAATTATACAAGGATATGATTGCGTCAGCACAGGCAAAACCGAAAAATTCTCCAAATTACAACATTGAACTTTTGCAATCAGATATTCGTCACAGAAAACAACTTGTTGAGTTGAATAAAGTTCGTGCAAATCTTCTTACGGCACAATTCAATTTTAACAAAGTAATGAACCTTGAAGATACGAACATAATGTACGATGTTGAGGAAACATCTCTTTTTGACACTAAGAACGTTAATATTTTTGATATAGATATTCCGTCTTATGACCAGATTGAAAAAATCGCACTCGTTTGCAGTTATTCTTTGAGAATATCGGATAATTATATAGAAAAATCCGAATATGAATTAAAGGTGGCAAAACATCAGCGAATACCTGATTTGACGGTCGGTGGAGGTTATGCGTATCAGACGGCAAGACAGACGGGCGATGACGCACTTCCTGGGGCATTTGTAAGTGTTGGGTTTGATATTCCGGTGCTTTATACCTACAAGCCTGAAATTAAAAAAGCAGAAACTGTTTTGGAAAAAGCAAAGACGGACAAATTGTCTTACGAAAACAAACTCAAGATAATTTTGAAAATAAATTACAATGATTTTAAATATGCAAAAGAAAATATGGGACATTATCGTGACATTATGAAGGAATCGGATGAGATTTTAAAAATGTCGCAAGACCGCTATAAAAAAGGGCAAACTTCATTGATGAATGTAATGTTGAATGAAAACAGCCATAATCAGATTTTATATGAATACATTGATTCTATAGCGGTATATTATGAGGCATATCTTGATTTGATGTATAATATGGGGCATGATTTAATTCTTATGGAAAGTATTTAAAATCTTGCATTTTTCAGGGTGATGTAATAAAATTTTTCAAAAAGAAAGGGGTAAAAATGAGCGAAGATTGCATTTTTTGTAAAATATTAAACGGTGATTTTGGAACGGAATTTGTATACGAAAATGAATATCTTGCGGTGTTTAATGATATTCATCCGAAAGCACCCGTACACATGTTGGTTGTACCGAAGGTGCATGTGGCATCACTCAACGAACTTGAGGACAAACACTTGATGGGCGAACTTTTGGCGGGTGTGAAAGAAGCAGCAAAAAGAGCTGGCTTAAAAGCATATAAAACCCAAATTAATACCGGAAAAGAAGCCGGTCAGGAAGTATTTCATTTGCACATCCATGTTATGGGCAGAAAGTAAATTTTTGTAACAAATTACACAATAACATTCAAGAAAAACCTAAAAACCTCCGATATTCATGATTATAGATAGTATGAACCGGAGGTTTTTTAATGGGTTATTTAGATAATCTTCTAAAACAAATTCAGCAGCTTAATTTGAATGGAGTGAATGCAGAAGGTGTAAAAAGAAGCAACGGCAACACTGGAAACATTAATATTGGTAACATGTTGAGAGGCAATGGCATAGGCGGTACTGATTATGCAAACAATAAGACGAACAGTATTGCAAGTGAAGCTTTGGAACAATTTACTGCAAAAACTCCGGAAACACGCATAAATTCTGACGGTTCCGGAACACAAGTTATAACAAAAACTGATAAAAATGGTAATAATATTACGACAGTTGATACTTTAGCCGCAGGCGGAAAAGTTCTTAATCGTTCAACTATTGTTAAAACAAAGAGCGGCGAATTTGTTTCGCAAACAAAAACAGATTTTGAATATGATGAAAATGGCAAACTTAAAAAGAATAAAAGTGTGCAAAAGACAAAAAATGAAACGATTACAACCACAAGAAATTTTAACGAAAACGGTAAAGTTGCAAATGCTCACACAGATGTCGAAATGAAAGATAAAGGCAAAACTTATAAACATTATACAGATACACAATTTGAATACAAAGACGGTAAATTAACAAAAAGATTGGTGTCAGGTAAAAATATTGAAGGAAAACCTTTTAGTATTACAGATAATTACGAGGCTGACGGTAAAACCCTGAAAAACCGTACACATGATTATTACAAGCGAGGAGCTCTCTACCACGATGTCTATGACGGTGCAAACCTGACAAACAGAACACAAGGCGGAGTTCCGACAACGAGAATTGAATATGAAGCCGACGGCAAGACCGTAAAACACACGATTAAAAACAAATTCGATGCAGACGGTGTTCTGTTGGGCAGAGAAAAATTCAATAAAAATGGCAACGTTATTGAGAAAAAGGATTTTTCACAGCTTGACGGAAAATTTGATACTGCTTATCAAATTGGCAAGGGGGATTGCTATCTTTTGGCATCAATAAATGCTCTTAGCCAAACCGAGGAAGGGCAAAAACTTTTGCAACAAAACGTTAAGGTTTCGACAAACGATAAAGGCGAAAAAGTTTATACAATCAGTTTTCCTGGGGCTGCGAACGCAAGAGAAGCCCTTATTAGCGGTAAAGGCAATGCTTCAATCGGGCAATTACCCGAAGATAAAGTTCACATCCAAGGTTCTTATACAATCACTGAAGCCGAACTTAATGATGCTGCAAAACGAGCAGGAAAAGATTATTCTGCGGGTGATAAAGATGTTTTGTTGCTAGAAGTGGCTTATGACAAATATAGAAAAGATGTCGCTCAAACAATTAAAGATAATCATATTGACCCAAAAAAAACCAAATTTGTTGCAGGACTTGGAATTTCAAATGTTAGCGGTGACACTTTAAGTGGCGGAAATGTCGCAGAAGCAACATATATTTTGACCGGCAAAAAATCATTTGTTTATATGAATAAAAGTAATATTCCGACTTGTTACGTTGATTCTAATATGCAAATGCATATTTTGGAAGATGAAAACGGCAATCGTGTTAAAGCAGGTGTTATGGTTGTTGAAAATAATCAAAATGCTAACTTTGATAGTATTTTAGACAATTTGAGAAAAGATTCGGCTGACGGTAAAATTGATAATTTTGCGGCTTCTGTCGGGTTTATTGTATCTTCTCAAGAGGTTAACGGATCGACAATACAAGGCGGGGGGCACGCTCTCACTATCAGAAAAGTAACCGAAAATGAAGTTATTTTATCTAATCCGTGGGATCCTGATACCGATATTGTTATGTCCATAACCGATTTAAAAAAAGCAGCCGGAAGTATTTATTGTATGCAGCTAAACGCAACATCTCAGGCTCATCAAACTTCTCAATCCCAACAACCACCACAATCTCCTCCGACATCTCCAACAGGTAATGGCGGCGGTGTAAATCCGAGTTCGCAACCTCAACAAGGAGCAGAAGTTGAAGGTACAAAATATAAGGTACAAGAAGGTGACGGTTATATACGATTACTGAGAAAAGCATTAAAAGATCAGGGTATAGAACCGACTGCGGAAAATCTCAAAAAAGCAAAAGAACAGTTTGTGGCTGCAAATCCGGATGCCGTGCATACATATAAAGGTAAAAATAAAAAATGGCATGGAAATCAATATTTACTAAAAGATGCAGAGGTTATTATTCCAAAATTTAAGATGTAAATAAAGCGGCGGCAACGTAGTTGCCACCGCTTTATAAATATTGTTTATTCGTCTGTATCATCTTCATTTGTTTTAATTTTGTCGACGACCATTTTTGCCATTTCTTTTGCAATAATTCTTTGTGTTGCTTCAGGGCAATTTTGGAGCATGTTCATTGCAGTTCTGACAGTAGAGTCAATGTCGTACCAGCGGCCGCGTCTGTTTTCTTCTACCCCTGAGCCAACGGCATTGATGATGTCCTCAACAGCTTCAAATTTTTCATCTTCAATATTGTGTTCTATTATGATTTTTATTAGGTTTAAAGCAATTCTGATTTGAGTTTCGTCGTCACTATGTTCAAGGGTTTCGATAGCTTGTGACAAAACAGGATCTTTGTCATACCAACGGCGTTGTTTGTTGCTGTACTCTTCCTTCATAATTTTCTCCTTTACTTATTATCCTCGTTTAAAAATTACACCTTTTGTGCCTTTCGGGTATTCCCAATTAATACATTTTTTTTCGCATGCTATTCGGCAAGCACCGCATTCAAGGCAATTTTCGTATTTTACAAGCAGTTTTTTTTCATCTTCCAACCACTCGTACACTCCGGCAGGGCAAATTTTGTTACAAATTTTTGATTTACATGTTTTGCACTGCTCAAAATCAGGATTGAGATGTGAATTTATATCAGGTTCGTATTTAATTGTAGAAAGTTTGTCATCTAATGTCATTTGATTAAAATCCCCCACAATAGTTGTATTACTGCCCATAAATCTTTAAATAATTCTTTTATTCCTCTGTCTTTAAACAGGCTTTTTATAAAATTCCAATACAGAGTGCGTTTTGGAACACTATTTACAGAGGTAAACATTTCGAAAAACGAATTAATTTTTTTTAGGTAATATCCGAAAAATGAATTTTTTCGAGAGTGTGCAATATCCATTAAATCTCGATATGTTTTCAAATCTTTTATTACAAAAGTTTTTTCTAATTCTTCTGCGTATCTGTTCAGGCTGTTTTCAGAAAAATCATTTTTTGAAAGTGCCACGACAGCAGTTTCACCTGCAAGCTTTCCGCTCATCATCGCAAGGTTAGTGCCTTCCCAGTGGAGATTGTTTACAAGCATTGCCGCATCGCCTACAACCATTACACCCGCCCCGCAGAGGGTTGGAATTTTGTTAAAGCCGCCTTCCGGAATAAGATGTGCGGAATATTCCAATAGTTCGCCGTCTTTGATTAGAGGTTCAATAAGCGGATGTTTTTTGAGTTTGTCTAAGTACTCATAAGGTTTGGTGTCGTCATTTTCAAATTCGTTTAGGGTTATACCAAGCCCGATACTTACGGAGTCTTTGTTTGTATAAATAAATCCCAAACCTAATTTGTTGAGCATTGAACCGCCAAAAAGCTCATAAATACAGCCTTCTTCATCATTAAGATGAAATCTGTCGTTAATTTTTTCTTTGCTCAATTTGTAAACTTCTTTGACACTGACCGCCACATCTTTGGTTTCAATGTCACCCCGCAAACCGATTTGTTTTGCGAGTAATGAATTTACTCCGTCTGCAACGACTACGATATTTGCGTAAAAATCTTCGAGTTCTGTGCGAACTCCGACAACCGCCTCATTTTCAACTATTAATTCTTTTACAACGGTTTCTTCGACGAGAATGACGCCTTCTTTTTTGGCTTCTTCTGCCATCCAACGGTCAAATTTACCTCTTACAACAGTGTAGCTGACAGGATCTTCACTTTTGTTGGTGTATTCGATGACAGTTCCGTCTTTTTCTCCGAGAATTGCGTATTTGTGAGTAACATTTTTTCGTTCTAACGGTGCTGTTTTTTCAAAATCAGGAAAAATTTCTCTTGTCGGTTGGGCATAAATTGCACCGCCAAACATATTTTTCGCACCGGCAAATTTTCCACGTTCAATTAAGACGACTTGATGTCCGGCTCTTGCAAGGGTAACAGCACAAGAAATTCCGGCAGGCCCACCGCCTACAACGATTACTTCTGTTTTGTTTTCGGAATTTAAATTCTCAGACATATACTTTCTCCGTTACAGTATTATACACTAAATTTTGTTCATTGTAAAATAGTTACATGAATATAACAGCAGGCAAATTTAAAGGTCAAAAGGTTATCGCACCCGATGAAAATATTACTCGTCCGACGCTTTCAAAAGTTCGCATGAGCGTTTTTAATACTTTGCAGGCACTTATTGATTTTGAGGGACGCAGTTTTCTTGATATGTTCGCAGGTTCCGGAATTATGGGGCTTGAGGCACTTTCAAGAGGGTTTTCAAATATCGTTTCAATCGAAAAAAATCCGAAAGCCTACGGGGTTATAAAAGGTAATTTTTCAAAATTCCGTCCGACACCAAAGCTAATTCGTGGTGACAGTCTGAAAATTACCCCAAAATTAGGTGAAAAATTTGACGTAATTTATATTGACCCGCCGTATTTTTCGGGAGTTTACGAAAAAAGTCTTGTTGCTGTTAGAGATATTGCAACAAGTGTTGTAATTTTGGAACACGTGATAGAAGTTGATTTTTCAGGCTTTGAGGTTCTAAAACAGAAAAATTACGGCGGGAAAATCATAACTTTTTTAAAAAAGGAGAGCAAAAATGAGTAAAAATTTTAATATCCCCGAAAATATTCCGCAAGCTGCGAAAAAAGAGTTGGAAAAACTTTTGAAAGGTAACAGAAATTTTGTAAACGGTACACCGACCGCTAATAATATGACTCTTGAACACCTTAAAAAATATGCGTTTCATCAAGAACCGTACGCAGTTGTCTTAAGTTGTTCGGATTCTCGAGTTGTACCTGAAATCATCTTTGATTGCGGTATTGGCGAACTTTTTGTTGTGAGGGTTGCAGGTATAACCGCAGGTCCGAATGTTATTGAAAGCATTGAATACGCCGTCAAAAAGCTTAAAACACCACTTTTAATTCTGCTCGGACACGACGATTGCGGGGTTATGAAATTTGCAAAAGACCACTATCCCGAAGTTACAGAAGATTTTCAATCTATCGTAAAATGTGTCTACCCTGTTTTGGACAAAAAAGAAGATATAACTTGTCATAATTACTTTGCACAACAGCATACAATTTGGGTGGAAGAAGTATTAACGGAAAAATCAAAAATTATAAAAAATGCTGTTGATAACGATGAGCTTTATATAGCAAAGTGTCATCTTGACCATTCTACAGGTTTGGTTGAGATGATATAGTAAGGCGATAAGACTATAAGGCGATAGGGCGATAGGGCGATAGGGCGATAGGGCGATAAGTCCTTATCATTCACAACGTTCAAAAGTTGTTTTTATTAAAGGTGAAAAGATTTATTTTAGGTAGGGTTGACAAAACTTGAAAAATCGTAAATAATAAAGGTGTAGGGCGAGAGCCTTTAGGTTTTAGTCGAGCTAAAGACTCTTCTTCGCACCCTACGGTATTAACAATTTTAATGCTACTATGAGTATATTGATTGCTAATAGTAGCATTATTATTTTGTCTACCATAGTTTTGACCTCCTTTCGCCCAATTTCTTCGATTATTGTGTGTGGCGGAAGTTGGTAATGTGCCAAAACCCTACATAGTAAACCTAACATATATGGAAATATTTTTAATCATATAAAAGTTGTAAATAAAAACTCAACGTAAAAGCCCTACAACCCCAACAACTCTTCTCCACTCAAGCGGAATTCGTCTACTTGTGAGTAATCAGTCGGCAGAATAAAGGTTATTTTGTCAAAATCAGCTTTTTTATCCATTTTCATAATTTTAATCATTTTTTCTATCGGGTAGTCAGGAATTTTTTTGAAATTGAACATTTTTATTACATCATCTGCAAAATATTTGTAATTTATGTCGATTAAATTTTTTTTCACCGCAAGTTTGAAGGCAAATTCTATGCCCTTTACGACAGCTTCACCATGGGTGTATTTTTTGTAATTGGTAATCTTTTCGATTGCGTGTCCGTATGTGTGTCCAAAATTCAAAATTTTTCTGAGTCCGCCTTCTTTTTCGTCTTGTCGAACTACGGAAATTTTTAAATTTATGCAAATTTCTATTAATTTTTCTAAGATTTGTTCATTTTTACCTAAGATTTTTTCAGCATTTTCGCTTAAAAAATTTGTGAGATTTAATTCTTCATCACATCTGCAACTTTTTTCGATAAAAGTATATTTAACAACTTCGCCAAGTCCGGTCTTAAATTGTCTGTCATCCAAGGTTTTGAGGAAATTCGTATTAATAATAACGGCTTTTGGTTGATAAAACGAACCCAAAAGATTTTTACCGAAAGATGTGTCTATACCTGTTTTTCCTCCAACAGAACTGTCAACACAGGCAAGAAGGGTCGTTGGAACTTGTATAAAATCAATTCCACGCATATATGTTGATGCTGCAAATCCGGCGATATCACCAACTACTCCGCCACCAACAGCGATTATTGTATCTTTTCTGGTCAAACCCATTTCAAAGGCTTTTTTCAAGATTTTTTGAAAATTTTTAAAGTTTTTTTCTTGTTCGCCGTCTTTTAAAATGATTTTTTCAGAGTTGCAAAAACCGAGTGTTTTCCCGTAAAGTTTATCAACTTTTTGAGAAATAACTACGAGAATTTTTGTGCCACGTGTGTAATTATTGATTTTTTCTTTTATTGTCGATATGTCGTTATTATTTATAATTATCGGGTAAGATTTTTCTTTTTCGTCAATATTTACCAGTAAATTAATCATTTTTTACAACCCCTAAACCTAAAATCTCAACAACTATATTGTATGGAGTTTTGCCGTCCGTGTCAATTATGAAGTCGGCATTTTGGTAGTTTTCATCACGTTTTTTTAAGATTTCCGAAATTCTTTCGATTGAAAAACTTTTGGACAAAAGCGGGCGGTGAGTTTCGTTTTTTATACGCTTAAAAATCTCTTCTGGAGAAGCTTTCAGGTATATCGTAAAGCAATTTTCAAGGATGTTTTTTCGATTTTCTTCATCCTCAAAAGCTCCCCCGCCGAAAGCAATTATTTGATTTTTTTGAGTGCAGAATTTTTTGATTTTTTCGCTCTCCAGCATGCGAAAATGAGGTTCGCCAAATTTTAAGAAAATTTCAGAAATTTTTTTACCGGAACTTTTTTCGATTTCTTTATCAATATCAACAAGGGTATAATTAGTTAAAACTTTGCTTAATTCCTGTGATACTGTGGTTTTTCCGCAACCCATCATGCCGGTGAATGCAATATTTTCTTTCATCAGACCTCCTTTCTTTGCCGATTATATTTTATTATAAAAATGTGATTATGAAAAGAAATTGAGCTGATTTTGTGCCGTTGAAATTTTCGTATAATTATGAAATAATGTATTTATTCGAAAGAGGAAGTTTATTAACTTAAAGGAGAAATTTTATGAAGAGAGGTATGTTAATAGCAGGAGTTCTTGCTTTTTTGTGTGTTCCCTCGTGTTATGCCGCAGAAGAGAGTGTACCTTGTGAAGTTTCAATAATAGAACAGCATGATTATTCTTGCCAGCTTATTGAAAAAATAAAATTGCAAAGAAATACTATTTACAATGCTCTTAATCTTTCATCAAAACAAGTTAAAGCAAAAGATGAAATTGAAAAAAAGAGATATCTTGAGCTTGAACCTGAATTGAAAGACCTTTGTATATATTCAAAGCAACTGAAAGACGCAAAGGTTATGGATGATACTGCAAAAATTTGCGATATGGAGAAGAAATTAAAAATAACCCGTAAAAATATTCAAAAGATTTCTGCAAAATATGATGAAGAATTTGAAGATATTTTGAATTCGGAACAGCGTTCAAAATATAGAATGGTGAAAAAGCTAAAACAAAATGATTTAAAAAAAGTTCAAAAGATACAAAAGAACGGTTCAAAACCTTCTGATGTCAAACCTTTCGGCTCAAAAATGACACAGGCGGAATATTCGGAACAGCTTAAGCAGAAAAAATCATTATTTAAAAAATCAAAAAAGACTGAATGTAAAAAGTAAAAAGGATTTTTATGACAAAAAATTTGGCGAAAATTTTTAAGAAAGTTGGGATTTTGTTCTGCACACTGTTTTTGATAACAATGATTACGAGCGGATGCGGAAAGAATGACGATTTGGCAAGAATTGAAAAACGTGGAAGGCTTATTGTAGGTGTGAGAACGGATACAAAACCGTTTGGTTATCGTGACATAAACGGAACTATTCAGGGTTATGATATTGACCTTGCAAAATATATTGCAAAAGCTCTTCTTGGCGATATGTCGGCGGTTGAATTTGTCCCTGTTACGGCAGAAAACCGTGTTGAAAAACTTAATTCACATAAAGTTGATATTCTTATTGCGACGATGTCAGTAACAAATCAAAGACATTTGGTAGTGGATTTTTCAGACCCTTATTATATTGCCGGTCAAGCATTAATGGTGCGGGATATCAAACATATTTATTCACTCAGACATCTTAACGGCAGACGAGTAATAATAGTTTACGGCTCAACGGGTGAGGACAGTATTAAGCGAAATGTTCCTGAGGCAACTGTTCTCGGATTTAAAAATTACCCGACAGCATTCGATGCTCTTGTGAGAGGGCAAGGTGATGCCTTGATTGCGGATGATATTGTTTTGATAAATTATCAAGGGCAGAGTGATAAAGTAAAATTATTGCCTTACAGGTATTCGAGAGAACCTTATGCAATAGCTTTCAGACGTGGCGAAGCTTCAAAAAGACTTCAAAACAGAG
>ONYB01000080.1 GCA_900321895.1 uncultured Brachyspira sp. | reverse complement strand
TTATGCAGAGAGATTTTTGGGAGTAATTCCGGAAGGTGTCAGAACATTCACCTACGGTGTAAAAAAAGATGCTGATGTAATGGCAAAAGATATTCATTTTTCACTCAACGGGGCTGAATTTACCCTTGTAGTTACTCGCCCTGAAATCTTGGGCTTGGAGGAAACTCAACCTAAAGAATATTCCGTAAACCTTCACATGAACGGAATGTTCAGTGTTTATAACGTTCTTGCGGCAGTTACTTCTGCAATAGCAATGGGTATTGATATTGCAGTATCATTAAAAGCTTTAGAAAACGTAAAAGGTGTTGCTGGCAGATTTGAAGTTGTTGCGAAAAAACCGCTGGTAATTGTTGATTACGCACACACGCCTGACGGGTTGGAGAATGTTTTAAATTCTGCAAGAGAAATCACACCAAAAGACGGAAAACTGATTTGTTTATTCGGTTGCGGCGGGGACAGAGATGCAACGAAACGTCCGAAAATGGGTGCTATTGCCGAAAGAATTGCAGACAAAATCGTTATCACAAGCGACAATCCGAGAAGCGAAGACCCGCAAACAATTATCACGGATATTATTGCAGGGTTAAAATCGACAAACCCTGATAAAGTAACGGTCGAACCTGACAGAGGTCATGCAATCGCACTATTAAAAAACATTGCGGGTAATAACGATGTTGTTGTTATTGCCGGTAAAGGTCACGAAAATTATCAAATTTTAAAAGACCGCACAATCCACTTTGATGATAGAGAAGAAGCTAGAAAAGTCTTTGAAGTCACCGTAATTTAACTAATTACGAGCAACCACGGGGCGAACAGCGACGAATATTGAAGTTCGACAAAGGAAGGCAGATATCATTATGAAAACGAAATTAATAATTGAACAGCATTTTCATGGAGCTTTCGGGGTGGATTTTAATAAAGCCTCGGTTGATGAGGTTTTGTTTGTGTCAAGCGAAATGTTTAAGCATGGTATTGGCGGAATATTCCCGACGCTTGTAACAGATAGTGTCGAAAACATTAATCGTGCTGTTTCTGTTATAAAATCGGCGGCAATGAAACAATCGACAGGCATGGCAAAAATTCTCGGAATTCATCTTGAAGGAATTTTTATTAACGAAAAGAAAAAAGGAATTCATAATCCCGCACATTTTATGAATCCGACCGTTGAAAATTACAAACTTCTTGAGGATGATTTTATTAAAATTGTAACCCTTGCACCCGAACTCTGCACAAAAGAAAGCAATTTAATTGATTATCTCAACAAAAAAGGAGTGAAGGTTCAGGCGGGACACTGTGTCGGCGGTGATTTGAGAGGGTGTGACGCCGCAACTCATACCTTTAACGCTATGGAAGGCGTTACGCACAGAGGGCAGTCGACGGCACTTTCGGCATTGATTAATGATGAAATCTTTACAGAGATTATTGCAGACGGAGTGCATGTTTCTGAGGATGCCTTGAAACTTCTTTTTAAATGCAAACCGCTCGATAAGGTGTTGCTTGTGAGTGATTGCCTTTCTTGTACAGGCTTGAAAGCTAGTGCCGACGCGGTTTATGAATTTCAATTTGCGGATGAAACGGTTTTTTATAACGGAACACGAGCTTCTTCTAAAGAAGGAACGCTTGCGGGAAGCACTACACTTGTTCCTGATATTTATAAAAGATTAGCATTGTCAGAGATTTTGACCTCAACGCATTTGGGTAAGTCAAAAGAAGATTTGATTTCGCAACTTGTAGAAAATCCGTATAATTACCACGGTATCAACCTCAACGGTTCAATAGAGTGGGATGAGAACTTTAATATAGTAAAGGTGAATGCGTAATGAAAAGCGATAATATAAAAAAAGGAATAGCAAGAACTCCGCACCGTGGACTTTTGATGGCGACTGGAGTTAGCAAAAAAAACATGGATGCACCGTTTATCGGAATTGCTAGTTCGTTTTCTGATTTAGTTCCGGGGCATATCGGAATGAGAGATTTAGAACGCCAAATTGAAAAGGGTATTCACTCGGGCGGCGGACAGGCCTTCATTTTCGGAGTACCTGCAATATGTGACGGAATTGCTATGGGGCATAGCGGAATGCGTTATTCTTTGCCTTCAAGAGATTTAATTGCGGATTGCGTGGAAAGTGTTGCTGCAGCTCATCAACTCGATGGGATTGTGCTTTTATCTAATTGTGACAAAATTACACCGGGGATGTTGATTGGGGCATTAAGACTAAATATTCCGGCGATTATCGTAACAGCAGGCCCTATGCTTGACGGAATGTGTCGTGGCGAGAACAAATTAACAATGGTTACAGGATCATTTGAAGCTGTCGGCAGATTTAGAAAAGGCGAGATTACCGAGGAACACCTGAACGCATTGGAGGAAAACTCTTGTCCTTCGGCGGGTGCTTGTCAGGGAATGTATACCGCAAATACTATGGCTTGCCTGACGGAAGTTTTGGGAATGAGTTTGCCTTATTGTGCTTCTGCGTCGGCGGTTTCATCTCAAAAAAGAAGAATTGCCTTTGAAAGCGGTATGCAGATTGTGGATTTGGTGAAAAATGACGTAAAACCTTCCGATATTATTACTCGTGAAAGTTTACGTAATGCGATTACGGCGGACTTGGCTCTTGGCGGTTCGACAAATACTTTTTTACACATTCTTGCGATTGCAAATGCAGGCGGAATCAATATTACTCTTAATGATTTTGAGGATTTGAGCGGAAAAGTTCACCAAATTGTGAAAATTAATCCGTCCTCGACATTAACGATGACAGACTTTCATCTTGCGGGCGGAGTTCCTGCCGTGCTGAAATCTTTAGTCAATTCCAATCTTGAAATATTTGATACCAAAACGGTTGCAGACCTTTCTTTAAAAGAAATTGCAAACTCTGCATATAGTGATGAAAAAATTATTCCACCTTACGACAAATCGACTTATACGCAGGCAGGGCTTGCCGTTTTGTATGGTAATATCGCAAAAGACGGTTGCGTAATCAAGACCTCGGGAGTTGCTCCGGAGTGTTACGAGTTTGAAGGGGTTGCAAAAACTTTTAACAGCGAAGAAGAGGCAATGACTGCACTTGAAACCGACAAAATTAAAGAGGGTGACGTGATTGTAATCCGTTACGAAGGTCCTAAGGGCGGCCCCGGCATGAGAGAAATGCTTGCTCCGACATCGCTTTTGGTAGGAAAAGGTTTAGGCAAAAAGTGTGCCTTGATTACTGACGGAAGATTTTCGGGTGCGACAAGAGGAATTTGTGTCGGTCATATTTGCCCTGAAGCCGCAAATGGCGGAGTTATTGCACTTATTGAAAACGGTGACAAGATTAAAATCGACATTAATAAACGACTCATCGAATTATGTGTTGATGAAAAAGTTTTAGCAGAACGTCACAAAAATCTGAAATCGTTTGAACCTCGAGTAAAATCCGGATACCTTGCAAAATATGCAAAAAATGTTCAAGATGCCAGCCACGGTGCAATCGTCTAAAAGTTTTTCCGTGCTATGATAATGATATGAAAAAACTTGAAGATTTTGCCGACGAAATTAATAAATGCTCAAAATGTGGGATGTGTCAGGAGGCTTGCCCTCTTTACAAATTGACGGGCAATGATTGTGCAGTTTCTCGAGGCAAATTCGTTATGCTCGACGGAGTTTTGAAAGGTGATTTAAAATTAAGCAAAAACATTGAAAAATATCTTGACATGTGCCTGAAATGCGGGAAATGCAAAGATTTTTGCCCGAGCGACATTGATGTTTGCGAAATTTTGAACACAGCAAAATTCGAATGTGCTAAAGATACATTTCACGGCAAAATTATAAAATTATTCCAATCCCGCTTGTTTTTTGGCTGTACAATCAAAATTTGGAAGTTTTTAGCAAATTTGATTTTCCCTTATCTCCCCTTTGCAGAAAAAAATCAAAAAAAGGATACAAAATTAATCAAACTCCTCTATTTCAAAGGGTGTGTAAATGAGGTTTTTCCGAGTGTGGCTAATGCCTTCAAAAAAATTTGTTCTCACCTTGATAATGTTGAAATTATTGAGAGAAATTTTGAATGTTGTGGGCTGCCGTTTCTCTCCAGCGGAAATCTTGAACGCTATGAGGAGGTCAAAAAACACAATCTTGAGCTTATGAATTGTGAATTTGATTACATACTAACAGATTGTGCAAGTTGTGAAAGCACCTTGAAAGGGTATGGCTCTGACCCCACACCCGAAAATAATTCAAAACTTTTTCTCAACGCTGCGGAATTTTTGGCGGAGCAGAAAGTAAAATTTAGCTTCAAAAAACCTGTCAAAGTAACCTTTCACAAGCCTTGTCACTTGGGAAACGACGATTTTTTAAAAAAACTAATTGATAAATGCGAAAATGTGGAATATATAAAAATGAAAGATTATGATGAGTGCTGTGGGTTTGCTGGTGAATTTGCGATAAAGAACCCGAAACTTTCGATTTCGCTTGCAAAACAAAAGGCTGAAAATGCTTATGCCACGGGGGCTGATTATATTTTGACGAGTTGTCCGGCATGTGTGTTAGGTTTAAGAGAAGGATTTTTGGCATTAGGCAAAAAATCTCCGAAAATTATGAATGTTGTTGAATTTCTTGCTCTTGCGGAAATAGAATAACTCTTTATTAATGGGGCGGAATTGAAAATTCCGCCCTTCAAGTTTTATTTCCCTAATTGACTTGATTTTTCTGCTGTTTTGTCAATTACGTCGTAGAAGAGTTTTTCGGAATTTTCTTCTTTCATTGTTTGAATTCCGACGAAAGTGCAACCGCCTTTTGTTGCTACGTTGTCAATTAAAGTTTGGACAGGAAGCTCTCCTCTTTCAAACACCATTTTTGCAGAACCCAATGCTGTTTGAGTTGCTAATAAGAGAGATTTCTCATAATCTAGCCCGAGTTTTTCGCCAGCTCTTGCCATGTCTTCAATTACTTGATAGAAAAAAGCAGGGCCAGAACCTGAAATCGCCGTTACGATATCCATTTGATGTTCTTCAACTTCCACGACTTTACCTATTCCGTTCAACAAATTCATAACATATTGAACATCTGCTTCTGTTGCGTATTCGCCCTTGCAAATCCCGAACATGCCTTCCTGAACAAGAGCAGGAGTGTTTGGCATAATTCTTACAACACGTTTTGTGCCGATAATATTTTGAATTTTTGTGGTATTAACCCCCGCCGCAATAGATACGATAAGCTTTTCAGGTGTGATTTCGTCTTTAATTTCTTCCAAAACCTGAGCAACATAGTTAGGTTTTGTCGCAATAAAAATCACGTCGCTGTCCATTGTCAAAAGCCTGTTATCTGTCAAAACTTCGACACCGAGTCTGCTTTGTGCGAGTTCGGCTATTTCACAATTAACCTCCGAACCTTTTATGGCTACTTTTTCTTTACAACAAGAGGTTTTAATCCCCTTAATTATTGCACTTGCCATTTTGCCACAACCGATAAATCCTATTTTTTTGTTCATATTCTGTAACCTGCCCCTCTTTAGTGTTGACTAATTTGTATTTTTTATTTAACATTAAGATTATACGACAAATAAAATTAATAAGGAATAAAGAAAATGAGACGTACACTAGAAGGAACAAAGATTA
>ONYB01000068.1 GCA_900321895.1 uncultured Brachyspira sp. | reverse complement strand
TAAAAAGACTGCATTTTTGCTTTCGTTTTTTACTGCAATAAGCGGTTTTTTAATATATTATTCGCAAGAAGTCAGAATTTATTCGCTTTTGTTTTTGTTGTCGGCATTTTCGCTTTTCTTTACTTTGAAAGCTTTAAAAAATCCGAACAAAAAGAATGTTTCGGGGTTGATAATTTCTGACGTTATGATTTTACTAACGCACACAATCGGTTTTGTGTACGTGTTTTTCCAACTGATTTATTTAAGTTTTGAACTCTTTAAACAATTCAAAAAACAGATAATAATAATGTGGGGTGCAATTTTGGCGGTTGTGGCGGGTTTGACGCCGTTTGCTTTGAAAATATTTACCACGCATACGTTTTCTCAGTGGTGGGACGGATTCACCTTCGCAAAATGGGGATATTTTTTGACGGATTATTTTTCACCATGCCTGACAAATTTGGTCAGCTCCCCTGAAAAATTCTTCTCAAATATAACTCCGATGTTTGCCTTTTGGGGAATTGTTCCGACGATTATTGCCGTTGTGTGGCTTGCTCGAGCATTAGCTAATTCAAAACAAAACCAAAAACTGTTTGGAATTTGTTTGGGCGTAGTGTTCGTTTTGACCCTTGCTGCGATGTTCGGGAAACTCGTTTTTACAACAAAATACTCAATCGAAATTTACCCGATGTTACTTTATCTGATAGCAGTCGGTGCTTTGAATATCGACAAAAAACTATTGAAAAATTCATTAATATCTGTTTATTGCATTTTAATGCTCGGGTACAATTTTGTAAGCTCGACTGCCGCACCGAGAGCAAGACGAGCTCAAGGAAATAAAATTCCCGCAGAATTTATCGAGCATGCTCAATTAAAAAGTGGCGATTTTATTATACTGGAATATTATCCGCAAGACAGATTTGAAAAATATATTGATTTTTCAAAATATAATGTAATTTCTATAAATAAAGGAAACTTTCCGGAATATTTATCAATGAATATGGACTATCAAAAAGCCTATAAAAACGGGAAGAGAGATTACAAACAAACCTTTATGGCGGATAAAAATACTTATTTTGACGAAAAATTAAACAAAGAAATTATTTCAAAAATGAAGCCGAATCAAAATGTTTTGGTTATCATGCTTAATGGGGTATCTCAATATCCGCCGGAAAGCATAAAAACAATTACGAGTGATGATATTTTATATAAAAAAACTCCTCTTTTATATTTAGTTTTTTCTCATATAAAAGCACAAGTATTCAATACAATGTCCGAAAACCTCACTCTCACAAGAGGAGAGAGCAAAGGCGATTGGTCAGCACTCACGTTTACAAAACTTAATAAATAAGAGCTAAATTAGCAATTTTTATTATGTTTAAGACTATATATATATGGAAGGTTACATAAAACGGGTAGTTATGAAGTTAGAAAAGGTTAATTACAACGTATACAATACACCACTCAAGGTTATTAACAATTCAACGCCGAAGGTTAAGCCTCATCAATCATTCACTGGTACGGCAACACCAAAAGAAGTTACAAAAGAGTTGAAGGGCTTGATGCCGTTTGGAGTAAGAGTGGTCAGCAAACTTGCAGAAGGTATGGGGGAAGTTCAGAATATCTGTATCAATGCTTTAGGTACTGGTTTGGTTGCTCCGATATTTATCAAGTACAATCCTTTGTCAAAAGCTGATGAAGATACCAGAACTTATTCAGCTTGGCGTCAACCGATTTCCGCAGTGCTTGCTGTTGTAACACAAGCCGGCATGGTTGCTCCGTTTAACTCCGTAATCAGCAATATGGCGTACACAGGTGAATATCCTGAAGAATATAACATGAGCAATTTGAAGGATGAAAAATATATAAGAAAACTTTTGAAAAAGTCTGATCCTTCTCTAACTGCAGATCAACTCAAAATCAGAGTTCAAGAAGAATTAAAACGTCAACATACCAATTTGCGAGACGACGTTATTAATAAAAACAAAATTTTGTTAAAAACTCCTAAAGGTTCTGTTCCGTTGTCAGAAAAAGCTTTCAATGGAACAATTTCTGACACAATTCAAGAATTAATCAAAAGCGATACTGCAAAATTGAAGAGTACGGAACTTAAAGAAGAAAGACGTTTGGCAAGAAGTCTTTTCTATAGCGAACAAAGTGAAAAAATTATTCCAACTCTTGAAGGTATCGGTAAAGACCTCGAAGGTATCAAAACTCTTAAAGAAGCTGAAAAATATTTCAAAAACAAAATTAAAGAGTTGAAACATGAAAAAGCTCCTAAAGAAATGATTAGAATGCTCAACGAAATGAAGGGTAGAATTCAGATTATCGCAACCCCTCCAAAAGTTGACGGTAAACCTCAGCTCGATCCTCAAGAAGTCGTTTTGCAAGAAATTAAAGACAAAAATAACAAAATGCTTGAAAGGGTTAAAGAGTACACAGGCATGACAGATAAAACCGAAATTGAACAAAAAGTCGCAGCCAGTGTCGCAGACAGAAAATCTGCCCTTACAAAATCTCTTGAAGCTCTTGAAGAACTTAAAACAAAAATTTCAAGCGGTGAAAAATTAACGGTTTCTCAAATTCAAAAATTCTTGGAAGAAAAAGCCGGTGGTATCTCTTTCAAAGACAGTGCTTTGCATTGTGATTTCACAGAAGAATTTTTGACAAAATACAAAAATAATATCGAAAATAACTTAAAAGGTCATAAACAGTTTACTGGCTTGGTAATTTCCCTTGCAGTCCTTCCTATTACCTGTTGCCTGTTGAACTGGGTATATCCTAGATTTATGGATGCTGTATTCCCGAACCTTTCCAACAAAAAACACGACAACGAATCAAAACAGTTGATTGATAAAGCCCCTAAACAGGTTGGAGGTGTAGCATGAGTAAAATAGATCCTATCATTAATTACGGTATCAAAAAACCGTTGCAGGCTCTTGCTAAAGCTCCCGGCATGGACACGGTTCGTAAGAATTTTAGAAATACAAATATGAACTTTATCAACGGGTTGGCAATTACCTCAATCATCTTGAAAGACGGTGCGGGTTGTGCAATGTATGTTGAACAGAGTTTGAACAACAAGAAAATCCCTGATGATAAAAGAAAATTCGTTGCAGCTCTTGACCTTGCAAATGGCGGTTTGATGATTTTGATGCAGATTTTGATGCACTTTACGATTTCTAACAAACTCGTTCAGGCTAGGATGTTCAACAAGTTGTTGGGTAAAAACTTTGACCGTGCAGCATTGAAAACCTACCAAAAAGTTTTGGGCAAACGTGAAAAATTCTCAGAAGTTGACGGTAAAGAATTTCACAAGGCAATGAAGGGCATTAAAGACAACGCAAATAAAGCGTTCAGTGCAATTACGGCATTGGCAGCAGCAACAATTATCGGTAAACGTGTAATCGTTCCGTTCATCGCAACCCCTCTTGCCGACAAAACTAAAAACTGGATGTGCAGAAACGACAAACCTGTCGAAATTCACAAAGATACAGTCAATACTTATGATGAAAATAAAGCACCGGCAAAAAAGAAAGCTGATTTAGAATTAAATCAAAATCAGCCTTCAAATCTCTTAGATAGAATTAAAACCAACGCCTAGAATGGTTTTGTTTGGTTAAGTTTTAATCTCAAATCTCTAAAGCGTGCAATATCGTCTTGAGTTTTGCCCGAATCTTTAAACACAGCCTGAGCTGACGGGTGAACCATCAAGACATAATCCATGTGGATTTCCAAGAAGTTATATTTTCTCGGAGCTTGATTTGCGTTTCTCGGGTAGATTTCAGCGTTAGTTACCGCAAGAAATCTTCTTTCTCTGTCGTTCAACAAGTCGGTTAATTCACGGTTTGTGTTTGTGTACTTTGAAACGTGAACGATACCTTTGATGTCGTGATCTACTGTTAAAATGCTTACCTCTATAGGAACTGTATCTGCGTGTTTTGCCATTTTTTTATCCTTACTACTCTCTTTAATACTTATTAGTATAATATATTTTGACAAGATTGTCTATATGTTAAATTT
>ONYB01000133.1 GCA_900321895.1 uncultured Brachyspira sp. | reverse complement strand
TAACATCATCATGTTGAGTTGAAATAAGAACGGTATGAATTCTTGAAGGTTTGCCGTCAACGTATTCAACGGTAACTTGAGATTTGCCGTCCGGTCTTAAGTAATCAACAAGCCCTTGTTTTCTTACTTGAGCTAATCTGTATGAAAGTTTATGAGCCAAGCTGATTGGCAACGGCATAAGTTCAGGTGTCTCGTTACAAGCATAACCAAACATAATACCTTGGTCACCTGCACCGATGTTTTCTGTTTCAGTAACAGCCGTATCAGCATTGTCATTTCTTGTTTCATAAGCTTTGTTTACACCGCCTGCGATGTCGCAAGATTGTTCATCTATACTTGTCAAGACTGCACATGTATTGAAATTAAATCCGCCGCCTTCGCCTTCAACATAACCAATATTTTTGATAGTATTTCTAACAACTGAAGGAATATCAACATAACAATCAGATGTGATTTCACCACAAACCAATGCCATGCCTGTTGTAACAGTTGTTTCTGCCGCAACACGTGATTGCGGGTATTTTGTTAAAAATTCATCCAAGATTGCATCAGAAATTTGATCGCATACTTTGTCCGGATGACCTTCCGTAACTGATTCGGAAGTAAATAAAAAGTTTTTTGGTGTCATTTTCCAATTCTCCTTAATTTGTTTTTGTACCTGCCGGTAAGTTTTTTAATTCCAACCCGGCAACATCATTATTAACAACTAGTTTACATCTAAAGTTTATTAAAATCAAATATATATAAACTTTAATTAAGAACATAGACAAAATTCGACTCAAATACTTTATTTATGCATATTTTTGAACAAAAATCCTGTTAAAAATTTGAAATGTTTAAGAAAACCGGCAAGAGATAATTCTACGGTTTCCATTGTTCTCGGGTTGCAAACTCTCACTTTCTGCGTGTCAGGATTTACCCCCTCAACAACGTAACAATGCCAGCTTGTAAGCTCAGGAAATAAATTTACACTTGTCCCTGCAACAAAAGAATGTTGCCCCTCACTTTGTTCTATTTCTTTTAACAACTTTAAAGCGTCCTTTTTTTTGTGACTTAATTGCAAATAAATAGTATTTTCGTTTACACTCAACGGTTCTTTTCCCGTAAAAATTTTCATAAATCGACTAGGATTGTTATACTCAAAATTTTCGCTACATTTTGGAATTCTGTTTACAAAAGATTTCAATAACGGGTATTTTTCAATTAATTTCCCCATTGCAAGTTCTATTGCTTTCAATGTCTTATTCGGCGGAGTGTCCGGAAATATCGGATTTGGATGCAAATCTGTCGGTTGAAGAAAATTAACTTCTTTTGAGGTTACAAAAACATCTTTTACTTCTCCATAAACGTTATTAAAACGAATTTTATACTTTGGGCAACTGTCAAAAAGTGATTTTTGAACTTGTTCTTTTATAATTTTTTGCCCTTCATCGCTTCCGCAAAGGGCATGAATACTTGAAACCAAATAACAATCAGTAAATACTTGTTTTGCCTGACTCAGTTCGTATAATTCATGTTTATTTAGCGGTCTGTAACTATTTTGGATATCCATATCCTACATAAAACACCTGAACAAAATTTTTTGCTATTACAATAAAAACGCCAACTTTTGGGTTGGCGTGTCACTAAATTAAATTGGAATTTATGATTATATTTATATTATTTGATATTTTTAACGATTTCGACAAGGTGTTCAACGGCAACTTCCGGAGTAACCTTTTCAACGTCGCCCGTTTCACGAATTTTGTACTCCACAAGCCCTTCGTTAATAGTTTTGCCGACAGTCACTCTGTAAGGGAACCCGATTAAATCCGCATCCTTAAATTTTACCCCTGCACGTTCGTCACGGTCGTCAATAACCACCTCAACACCTGCATTTTTCAAATCTTCGTACATTTTTTCCGCAACCTTCATTTGCAATTCGTCCTGAATATTTACCGGAACGATTACAACATGGTAAGGAGCAATCGCAATCGGCCATTTGATACCGTGTTCATCATAATGAGCTTCAACCGCAGCTGCAGCAGTTCTTGATATCCCGATACCGTAACATCCCATAACATAAGGATGAGATTTGCCATTTTTATCAAGATAAACAGCATTCATCGGTTTTGAATATTTTGTACCGAGTTTGAAAATATTTCCAACCTCAATACCTTTTGTAACCTTCAATGACTTTCCGCATTCAGGACAAAAATCGCCGGCTTCAACAAGTCTTATATCTGCATATTTAATTTCATCAAGCCCTAAATCAGAAAGATTTGCCCCAACTTGGTGCTTATCGGTTTGATTAATTCCGACAACAAAATTTTTCATATCTCGAACCGTTTCATCCGCAACAATCGGTATACCGGTCATTCCGCAAGGCCCGATAAATCCGGCAACAGCATCAAAACCATGTTCCGCCATAAGTTCTGCAATTTCTGCAGAAGAAGCAATTCTGATATCCATTCCGCCTACGGAATTCATCAATTTCGTTTCTTCAACGGTTTTATCAGCTCTGATTAAAGCTAAAACAGGTTTCTTATCAACAATATATACCAGAGTTTTTAGAATTATTGTTGACGGAATACTTAAGAATTCACACAACTCATCTATTGAATGAGTATTTGGAGTATCAACAATTTTTGTTTCCGAAAAATATTTTTTTCCGTCAACAACAACTTCAGGCAATTTTGAAACGGCATGATTTGAGTTTGCTGAATATCCGCAATCACAATAGAACACGTCGTTTTCACCTGCATCGGTGTCCGTAATTACCATAAATTCGTGCGAAACACTTCCGCCGATTGCACCTGAATCAGACTGAACCATTTTTGTATCAAGTCCGCATCTTTCAAAAATTTTCTTGTAGGCACGAGCCATATTGTTATATTCTTTATCAAGCCCTTCTTCTGACGTATCAAAAGAATATGCGTCCTTCATAATAAATTCACGACCACGTAATAAACCGTATCTCGGACGAACTTCATCTCTGAATTTTGACTGAATTTGATAAAGATTTACAGGCATTTGTTTATAAGATTTCAACCCGTCACGAGCAACCGCCGTAATAATTTCTTCATGAGTAGGCCCAAGACACATAATTCTGTCGTGGCGGTCTTTTAATCTCATAAGTTCTTTACCGTAAGCGTCCCATCTACCTGACTCTTCCCAAAGTTCTTTCGGCTGAACAAACGGCATTAAAAGCTCTTGAGCTCCGGCATTATCCATTTCTTCTCGCACAATGTTTTCAATTTTTTTCAAAACTCTCCACATCAAAGGTAAATAATTATAAACCCCTGAGGTGAGTTTTCTTATATAACCTGCTCTTGCAAGCATTTTGTGAGAAACGACCTCCGCATCTGAAGGATATTCTCTAAGCGTCTGTACAAATAATTTTGACATTCTCATAATATATTAATTCCTCTTACTTAGTTAAATCTATGTTTAAAGTTTACCACAAAAACTAACCCAATTCAGCAAGTTGTGTTTGAATAAGCTCTTCGGGTACCGAAAGACTGTTTTTGTACTGCAACGCACCTTCCAAATCAGCCTTCACGTCCTCAAG
>ONYB01000069.1 GCA_900321895.1 uncultured Brachyspira sp. | reverse complement strand
GTATATTCACAGAACTCTTCGTTCAGGTCAGAGTATTTCTTCTGACGGTAATATCGTTATTATCGGTGACGTAAATCCGGGGGCTGAGATTGTTGCCAAAGGTGATATCACGGTTTGGGGTATCCTGGGCGGTATCGCTCACGCGGGTTCTGATGGAAATTCTTATTCAAGAATCAGAGCATTAAAATTGAACGCAATTCAGTTGAGAATTGGGGATGTTTTTGCTCGCAGACCTGATTCTATAAATATCCCGTACGTGCAGAAAACCGATACTTTCACACCAGAGGAAGCACGTGTAAGCAAAAAGCATATTATAATTTACAAACTACATGAATCGTAGAAATTGACAGGAGGTTAGAAATGTCAAACGCAACAGCAAATCCGTCAGTTTCTGACGAGAAAGATAAAAAAGGAGAAACCATGAGCGGTCGAGTAATAGTAATTACATCCGGAAAAGGCGGTGTAGGTAAGACTACAACCAATGCAAACATTGGTACAGCTTTGGCTAGAGCCGGGAAAAAAGTAGTTATGATTGATACCGATTTGGGGCTTAGAAATTTAGACCTTTTGTTAGGCCTTGAAAATCGTATTGTATATACAATCGTTGACGTTGTAGAAGAACGCTGCAAGTTGAAACAGGCACTTGTTAAAGATAAGAAAAATCCGAATTTGTGCTTGTTGGCTGCGGCTCAAACAAGAGATAAAACTGCGGTCACGGAAGAACAATTAAAAAGTATTTGCGAAGAATTGAAAAAAGACTTCGATTTTATTCTTGTTGACTGCCCTGCCGGTATTGAACAGGGTTTTCAAAATGCCGTTGCAGGTGCGTCGGAGGCTATCGTTGTTACAACTCCGGAGATGTCTGCAGTTCGTGACGCAGACAGAATTATCGGACTTTTGGAATCAAAAGAAGAAATCAAATCTTACAGACTTCTTTTGAACAGAGTTCGTCCAAACCTTATCAAATCAAACGATATGATGAGTGTTGACGATGTTGTTGATATTTTGTCGGCACAGCTTATCGGTATTATTCCGGAAGATACGGGAATTATTACCTCTACCAACAAGGGTGAACCGATTGTTAATGACGAAAAATCTCTTGCCGGTCAGGCTTACAACAATGTCGCAAGAAGAATTATTGGTGAGGATGTTCCTTTCTTGAATCTTGAAGAAGGCAAAGGAATTGTTGCAAGAGTTAAAAAGTTTTTCTCAAACTTAGTCGGTAAGGAGAAATAAAAATGAAAGATATATTTGCAGATTTTTATAATAAAGTATTGGGTTTTTTCCGTCAGTCCGAGAAAAAAGAAAATGCTAAAGATGTTGCCTGCAACAGATTAAGAGTTGTCTTAATGCAGGACAGAACGAATTTGACCCCTGAATTAATGGAGAGAATGCGTAAAGAGTTGATTGAACTTCTCTCTCGTTATGTTGAAATGGATAAAGAAGCTCTTGAATTGAACTTTGAACAAGAAGGAGATCAAATGGCATTAATGCTTTCTATTCCTGTTTTGAGAGCAAGAGAAGAATCCGAAATCGAGAAAGAATTGGCTGCTTTGGATGCAGAAAAGGCTAAAAAAGAAGAAGAAGCCGCAGCAGAAGAAGATGTTGAGAAGAGGGAAGAAACCTCCCAGGACGGTGAAACTCAAGAAGAAATAATTGAAATCGTTGAGGCAGAACCTGTCGATAAGGCTGAAACTTCTGAAGGAAAACCTTCTGATGAAGAAAAAGTTGTTATTGAAGAAGAAATCGTAATTTCAGAACCTGAAAATGAAAAAGAACCGAAAATAGAAATTACTGATTAAAATTTTCACAAAACAAAGTTGAAAAAGACCGTCATTGAGGCGGTCTTTTTTTGTAACAAAAACGCAACAAAGGGGCAAAATTAAAGTTGACAGGTGTTTATGTTTGTAATAACATCAATTATGCTCGGGTATTCTGATTTACAAGTACCGAAATATTTATAAACAGCAGACTTGAGCAATTTCAGAGGTGATAAAGAATTGCCGCTGAAGTGGAGGCGGATTGAATTCCCCCTCAAAGTGTAGTAATACAACCAAAAAGAAAAGGAATAAAAATGGCTAGCACAACAAAAAGACAAAGAATCAGAGTTTGTTTAAAGGCATACGATCACAAATTGATTGATGTATCTTCAGACAAAATTGTTGAAACTGCAAAAAGAACAGACGCTAAAGTAGCAGGCCCGATTCCTTTACCTACAAAAAGACGTATATATTGCGTTCTTCGTTCACCACACGTTGATAAAAAATCTCGTGAACACTTTGAATTAAGAACACACAAGCGTATTATTGATATATACGAACCGACTCAACAGACAACTGAAGAGTTAAGCAGATTAGATTTGCCTGCTGGTGTTGATATTGAAGTTAAATTATAATTTCAAAAGTCAAGCAGCAACATTGAAAATTAAATAAGCATTATGCATATAATGTGAACTGCGACCGATTGTTATGAACGATTATGGCGAAAGTTGTAGGAGAAGATTAAACAATCGGAGCAACCGAAAGGTTGCGGGGTGTAAGTCCCCGAGAGGTAAAGTAATTAAGCAAGACGTAGCGCTCGCAAGAGAAAATGCAAACCCGAATATGGGGTGGGATGTGCCCGCACCAAGTAGGGGGAGCAGGAAAGGTAAAATATGACACTAGGTGTAATAGGTAAAAAACTTGGAATGACACAGATTTTTGACGAACAAGGATTGGCTATTCCTGTAACCGTTATTAAAGTTGATGACATTGTTGTAACTCAGGTTAAAACTGTTGAAACTGACGGATATAATGCAATCCAAGTCGGTACAATCGCAGCTAAAGAAAAACACTTAACAAAGGCTGAAATCGGTCACTTCAAAAAGAATAATCTTGAAAACTACAGACATCTTCAAGAATTTAGAGTTGACAATCCTGC
>ONYB01000139.1 GCA_900321895.1 uncultured Brachyspira sp. | reverse complement strand
CGCTATCCGGACTAACGTCCGTACGCAAATCCGTTCTGCTCGCAGGTCGCTCGAACCTAGACAAAGCTATCGCTTTGTGGTTCTCACACCCGTTTCCCTACATAATAAAAAAGAACCAGAAAATCCGGTTCTTTTTTATTAGCGGGAGACGGGGCTCGAACCCGCGACGTCAACCTTGGGAAGGTTGCATTCTACCACTGAATTACCCCCGCTCGGACTACTCTATTTTAGCAAATAAGAACTTTTTTGCAAGTATTTTTTAGATTTTTGTTTTAGCCGTGGCGATTATTACGAAAATTCTCAAATGCTGTTATTATTACTATAAAATGGAGGTATTTTATGGTTAGAATATTTTTGTCAGTTATAATTTTATGCGTCTTGAGCATTTTTGTATTTAAACTCAACGCTCTCGCCGAAGAAATCCACTTTGCAAATAACATCTATGTTTTGAAATACAGTGCAGTTTCACCGATTACAAAAGGCTATGAAAATGAATATTTTCTCAAAAACGAAACTAAAAAAGATTTCACTAAAATGATTGTCGTCTACCACTATCCGAACATCGACAAACCGTTAAAATACGCACAAGATGTCTCAAAAAAGGTGGAAAGCGAAGAAACTGATATTCTTTTAAAACTGGTTCAAAATAAAAAGGAGGACAAAGCAGCTTTCAGCTATCTTGAGAACGGCTCAATCAACGGGAAAAAGTATTTTGAATACAATATATTCAAATTTGAAAAACACCCGACAAAAGGCATGCTGGCACTGCGATATGCAGTAAGGTACTTTTTCGCAAACGATGAGGACATCGCAAAAATCGGCAACAACATCCGTGAACACAACGACGAATATTTGCAACAAATAATCTCATCACCAATGCCACAAATCGTCGAAAAAGAGGTCAACAAGTAAGTTTATGCGTAATGATACATCAAATAAATAACAAATAAGCTGAAAATTACCCATGCCAGAAAATCAAAACAAAGAAGTCCGACCGAGAGTTTGAACAAAAACGACTGTATCGGTTGGATTTCGCTGTGCGGTTTTAATTTACCCCTCTTGTAAAGGATGAATTCCAGTCCGAAACCGAGTAGGAAAAGAACGATTAAGCAAAAGAAGATAAAAAAGAACCCGATTGTAAAAAAGTATGGATCTAGTGCACAGAGATACTCTTTGCAAACAACAGGATAAACGCCGAACATATACACGCTTGCGAGCAAGAAAAAAATCTGCACGGCAAACACAAAATACGCCATCCAATTCAAAGTATTATATTTGTTAAGACGAAACTTTTCCATACCCATATTATAGCATTAAAATGCCAAAGGAGAAACTTTTTGGCATTTTAACGCTTTTGGTGATGTTGTGATTAAAACTTTTCGCAATCAATTTCAAAATAGGCTTGCGGGTGGTGGCAAAGCGGGCATTTTTTCGGTGCGGTTGTGGAATTTACGTGATAACCGCATTTGCGACAAACCCAAGTTTGCGATTTTTCTTTGGAAAAAACTTTTTCCTCTTTTATGTTTTTCAAAAGCTCCGCATACCTCTCTGAATGATGCTGTTCAACGGTTCTGATAAGTCGGAAGGTTTCTGCGATTTCATCAAATCCTTCTTCTTTGGCATCCTCTTCACCCTTCAGGTAAATCGTTTGCCACTCGTCACGCTCGCCCTCCATTGCACTTTGCAAATTCTCCTCGGTCGTGCCAAGTTCAAACGGATATGTCGCCTCGACATGCCCCATTGTATTTCCGATGTATTCGTAGAACAATTTGGCATGCTCTCGCTCGTTTTCCGCAGTATTGAGAAAAACCTCCGCAATCTGTTCGTAGCCTTCTTTTTTAGCAATTTTTGAATAAATCGTATAGCGGTTTCTTGCCTGAGATTCACCTGCGAAAGCGTTAAGGATATTTTGTTCGGTCTTTGTACCTTTTAGTGTTTTCATAAATTCCTCCTTTTCCGCTACAGTTTAAGGACAGTGAAAGATTTTTGCAATTAGATTGGCGGGTAGCCAAAAAGGCAACAAGATACGTCAAAGATAATCCTTTTTAGGGATTATTCAGCACGCATAAACCTTCATAATATAGTCAAGATAATAGTCGGGAGGGAAAATGAACCTGTTATTTTACACCAAACAACTTTACGAAAAAATTAATGCATTCGACAAAATCGCACAAAATCCGTATCTTACAAAAAGTCCACAAAACCCTTTTTGCAAGCCGCACAACGTAACTATAATTTGGGTTGAAAAGAAAAAGAATAAGTCTGATTAAATTCTCTTGCCTGTTTCTTGGTCAAAGAAATAAATATCTGATTTTCTTATACTTACATTCAACGTTTTGTCAAAATTGAAATCAGCAGGAAGTTTTGCCGAACATTTGTTTTGTCCGATATTGAAATAAGCGATTTTTTCACTGCCTAAAAGCTCCGTCATATCAATATTCACGGTCAATTTGATTAAATCTTCGTCATTATTTGCACCTTCATACAGATATGAGGTCATTTTTTCAGGACGAACACCAACAATTTTGCCCGCATAATCCGCAGAAAGGTTTTCCCCGTCAATAAAATTCATTTGGGGCGAACCAACAAACCCCGCAACAAAAGTGTTTTGCGGGTTGTTGTATATCTCGTCGGGGCTTGCCACCTGTTGGATTACCCCCTTATCCAAAACTACAATTCTGTCGCCCATGGTCAAGGCTTCTGTTTGGTCGTGGGTTACGTAAATGAAAGTCGTTTGGAGTTTTTCGTGAAGTTTTTTGATTTCCGCTCTCATTTGCACACGAAGTTTTGCATCAAGGTTTGAGAGTGGTTCGTCCATAAGGAAAACTTTCGGGTTTCTGACAATCGCTCTGCCTAGTGCGACCCTTTGTCGCTGCCCTCCGGAAAGCTGTTTTGGTTTTCTGTCCAAATACGGCATCAAATCAAGGATTTCGGCAGCTTCTTGAACTTTCTTTTCAATCGTTGCTTTGTCAACTTTTCGCATTTTTAAGCCGAATGCAATATTTTCTCTAACCGTCATGTGCGGATACAATGCGTAACTTTGAAAAACAAAAGCAATATCTCTGTCTTTTGGCGGAATATTGTTTACTTTTTTATCGCCGATAAGGATCTCACCGCCGGAAATTTCCTCCAAGCCGGCAATCATTCTTAAAATAGTTGATTTTCCGCAACCAGACGCCCCTACAAGGACGATAAACTCTTTGTCTTTAATCTCCAAGTCAATATTATCTATAACAACGTTTTTGTTATCATAGACCTTCCTAACCCCTCTTAATATAACATCACTCATCTTGTGCTACAGCTCCCTTTTCCACAGGTATTATAATATTAAACGCAGAGCCTTTCATAACCTCGGTTTCAATCCAAACAGTACCGTTTAGTCTGGTAACGAGTTCTTTTACCGTACCAAGGCTGAAGGTTCTTACCAAATTCTTTTTATTAACTTTGTCTAACTGAGTATACGGCTCAAAAATTCCCTCAATTTCGTTTTCTTGCAAACCTACACCGTTATCGACAATTCTGATTTGCAAATACGAAGTGTCATTAGCGTTCTTAATCAGCTTTACGCCTGTATTTGCAACAAACGCCAATTCAGGATTTGAAAGTTCAATCGAAATCGTGCCGAGTTCAGTCAAGTTTATCGAAAGCTCAATTATGTGAGTTAAAATTGTTTTCAAGATATTTTCATCACTGTAAATCGCTTTATTTATCGGAGTTTCGGTATCAAAATCTATCGAAAGTTTTTTCTGTTTTAATTGAGGTTCAAAACTCTTGATAACATTTTGAATAAGATTTTCGACATCAAAAACCAAATATGAAGTCGTCAGCAAGCCGGCCTCAATAGAGGTAAATTCAAAGAATTTATCCATAAAATCATATAAATCCGCTGCATTTTTGCTGATAATCTTCACATACTTTTGTTGTTTCTCGTTAATCTCGCCGCCGAGTCCGTCTGCTAAAGCTTGCGAAAAGCCCATTATTGACTGTAGAGGTGATTTGAAATCGCCCGCCAATTTTGATAGCATAAGATTTTTATCTTTATTCAATCTTCCTGATTTTTCGGCATTAATCAAAACATTTGTCATCGCCGTGACGTCACGAATTGTAATAAAATACAAGTCATCAAGCAAAGTTGCATTCAATTCTACAAAAAACTCGTCATTGTTAACAGCCGCACCGCCAATTACCGCAACATCTTTGAGGGAGGACTGATAGGCAAGCTCCATACCCTTAATCACAACATTATTAAAGTTAAGATTTTCCAAATCCTCTTTATCCAACTCAAAAATTTTCGCCGCCTTATCGTTTATTTGGAGGATTTTTCCGTCGGCTTCCTGAACCACAAAAAGGGCATCAGGCAGGTACTGTATCACGTTTTTCAGGTTTATTGAGTTAAATAAGTTAAGTAAATTCATAAGTTGCATTCAATTCCGTTATGTTATATAATGGATGATAACATAAAAAATATTTGCGGGACTTTTAATATTAATTTTTGTAATTTTTTTTTTACAAAATAGCAAAAAAATTTTTTTTGGTGTTTTAAAGCTAAAAACAGAGAAATGAGAATATATAAAATAGCAAGGTGCTATTTTAAAAATAAAGGAGGACGCCATTATGAGAGAAATCAACAATAATGCAGCCGGATTAAACAAAACTAATTTCCAGCCGATGCCTGAGGTAAAAAAAGATGTGCAACCTTTGGTTGAACAGAATGCGGAACAGACAAACGTAACAACCGCAGAAACATTGTCGAAATCACCTGAAGCTATCCTCGGACGTTCTCAAGTTCTCGGCTCAAAAGCAAAAACAGTGCAGTTGAGCGAAATCGAAAAGGATATTAATGCTATGTTACAAAATCCCGAAAAAGCAGAAAAATTCAACAAAATTTTTGACTTGACGCTTGATGTATTGAACAAAAAGGGCGACAAAGAAGCTTATGAAAAATCTGCTCTTATTGCAGACGCATATTGCAAAGAGTTTGCGGAATAGTCAATATTCCCGCTAAATTGCGGTTACAGCCGATAGACGAAACATGAACACGGCAAAGTTAACCGCTTATCACGTCGTTTAAGATATCAGTCAATCCTTTTAGTCCCAATTTATAGCAGGCAGCTCCAAAACCGCTGATTTGTGCAATACAAACGGGTGCAATCATTGATTTGTGACGAAAATCTTCACGAGAATGGATATTTGTCATGTGAACCTCCACCGTCGGAAGATTAACCGCTGCGATAGCATCACGTATCGCAACACTAGTGTGTGTGTATGCCCCCGGATTTATCACAATTCCGTCAGCGTTATTGTATGCAGAATGAATTTTTTCGACAATTTCACCTTCGTGGTTACTTTGGTAGGTTTCTATGTCAATACCCAGTTCAAAAGAATATGAATAAAGCTCCTTTTCCAAATCCTTTAAAGTCATGTTCCCATACTTCTCAGGCTCCCGAATACCAAGCATATTCATATTTACACCGTTTATTACAAGTATTTTCATGCAAAAACCTCCTTACCTTCATTATAATATAAAATCAAGTAATTGTAAATTTTTATTAATTTTTTTGGTACACATGTAACAAAAAAAACATGCTTGACATATCATGCATGTACAACTATCCCCAAATCTCCTCCCAAGATTATTGTTCAAGCTATACGTATGTATAGCTTTTTTTTGTTTTTCTTTTTCTGTTATAATTTCGATATGAAGGAATTTTTAATCGGTCTTTTGGACTGGATTTATAAGAAAAAATGTTATTTTTGCAGAAGTTCTAAAGAATGCTCAAAAATGTGCTCCAAATGTTTCAACGAACTGGATTACCTCGCAACAATGCCAAACAGGATTACCGAGGGTAAAAAGGTCTACTGTGCGGGCGTTTATTCCAAAAACCTTCAAAAGCTAATTCGTGGGCTAAAATATCACAACCAACGAGAACTCGCTTATTACCTTGCAAAATTTATGTTTCAATACTGGTTGAGTGTAACCGATGACACTGATTTTCAAGTCGTTCCCGTTCCGATTTATTACAAAAGAAAAAAGAAACGCAAATACAACCACATGGAACTTGTCGGAACGGAACTTTGCAGGCTTGGCGGTTACAGCTATAATCCCGAGCTTATAACGAGAATTAAAGATACAAAACCGCAATACAAACTTTCTAAAAAAGAAAGATTTAACAATTTGAACAATGCCTTCAAGGTTGACAAATCAAAACTTCAAAGTGGCAAAATTCTGATTATTGACGACATTTGCACAACAGGCTCAACCTTTGAAGAAATGATAAGAGAATTTAAAAAGAACGGAATTGAAGATATAGTTTGCTTTGCGGCAACAACCCCCTTCGGAGATTAAAATGATACTCAGAGAATTTTCAAAATACCTGCAAGAGAGAAACGACGAACTCATCTCAAACAAAACCACCTGCAACAAACTTTTGTGCGAGTGGATAAAACTTGTTATAAATAAAAATCCGAAAAACCACATCGACAAGATTATCCACAGAGAAATTATGCTTGCCGAAAACCCTCTCGGGGATTTCTTCATCGTCGGGAAATCCGAAAGCGGGCGAGTTTTGGTGAACGCACTTTACAACTTTGCACTGAGTTACGAACATTACATTATGAGCAAGTGGCTTTTGGACAAAAAGCCCGAGGACTTTTCTAAAGAATAATCCAATTATAGCCACGTGGGTGATTTTAATATAAATTATTACTTCTACAATAACTATATTATTAAAGGAGAGTTTATTATGAAATCAACCATTGGATTAGCACCCGTAAGTCACCTGAAAGCCTTGAACAATCTTTTTATAGAATTGACGGCAAAAAACTGCAATCAACGCTGTAAAGATTGCTACATTGATTTTCCGCTCACAAAACACGTAAAAGATTTTATTTCCATTGATACAATAAAAAAAGCCTTGGATGAGTCCGTAAAAGAACCCCTAAACTGCATTTATCTTACCGGCGGTGAGCCGATGACTCATCCTGACTTTAACAGTATTCTAAGGCTCTGCCTGAAAAGATGTAACGTCTGTATTTTCACAAACGGAAGCTCAATAAATGAGAAAAAGGCAAGATTTTTAAAACGAGTTGAGGATGAAAGCGAATATCGAATACTTTTCAAACTCAGCATTGACCACTACAACGAAATCAAAAGCGACGACATAAGAGGACGAGGAACATACAGGCAAACACTACACGCCGCAAAATGCCTTTCAAAATACAACTTTATGCCGATATTTTGTGTAACAAACTTCTACAAAGAACCCAAAAGCATCCTTCTGAAAGAATTCGGTCAAATCTTCACAAAACTGGGAATTGACGCAACAGAAGATAACCTTGTAATAAACGAATATTACGACAAAAAGGCACCGGCAGAAATTTCTGATACAAAATGGAATTCTCTTGACTGTGAAAATAGTAGAATTTTGACCTCAAAAGGAATTTACAGTTGTCCGTTTTTGGCAAACGATCATCGTGGCAGGTGCGGAAGTTCATTCCTTGACTACTCGGACAAAACAGTTTTGGAAAGCTCGTATTGCCAAACCTGTATAAAAAACAAAAACGCCATGTTCGCCATAGAATTCAAAAAATAGCAATAAAAAAGCCTCTTTAAAAGAGGCTTTTTTATACTAAACTTTCTTTGCATAAAGCGAGATTTTACAATTAATCAAAAGAATTGTTTTATTCTTTTCGTACGGGATAATTTCGATTTTAGAAATATCCAAGAAGTGTTCGTGTTTGTACAAATCTCTCATAAAGTTTTCAAAGTTTTTGTAAGTTGCGACGAGTTGCAAAGTTACCTGACAAGCACTGACTTTTGCACCTGCACCCTTTACAAATTCATCTTCCGGCGGGTTGTAAGCGTAATCAACAGAACGAGCCTTGACGGAATTTGCTCTCAACATTGCCAAGATATCCTCAAACTGACCTGCAACAATACTGCTTGCATCCAAACCAGAATCCATCGGCTTATACATATCTTTTCCACCGGTCAAATCCACGTTTGTAGCCTGCATAAGTGCAGATTTTTTTGAATCATACTGTTTTTCTAACGTTGCTTGCTTTTCTACCGCAGCCTTGTAATCGTTCGACAACGAATTGATATTAGTTACGGACGGAACAATCTTCATTACTATCATGTAAATGACAATAACAAAAGTTAGAACCAGTAATAAAATCGCATTTTGAAATAATTTTAATAATTCTTTATTATCCATTATATTAACCTTTTAATTAATTTACCTGTACCGGCTTATCGCTCAAGAGCTTGTTGTTCGGAGCAGCTCCGCCGTTATTATTATTATTATTATTGTTGTTGTTATTATTTGCACCGCTGTCTTTGTTTTGGTTGTTAGCGTTTGCGTCTTTCGGTGCGTTAGGATCAGCAGGATTAATACCCATTAGAGCATTTAGTTGATTTGCGTCCATATTGGTAATTTCAAACTCATAGTTGTGAGATTTATCACTGCCTGAAAGAACATCATCAACAGAACCTGCCTGCATTTGAAGTTTTTGCAAACGCAAAGTCGTATTAATCAAAGAATCCTTCATATTTTTGAAGAAGACATAAACATCTTCAACATTGGAGGCTTCACCTTTTATGTCAACCAATCCGTTGTCAGACGTCATAAAGTAGGTCAACCAAACCGAACTCGGGATAGATGAACCCAGTGCAGAGTAATTCAAAAGTTTAGTTCTGTTATTTTTGAGAACGGTATCAACCTGTTTGTTTATGCTGAAAGAACCCGTTGAATCTTGTTCTGATTCAACTTCCTTCAATTTCTTTTCTAATTCTGAAACCTTTGAATTGATATCGTCAACTTGTGCGGTCTTGTTAGCTTCGATTTTCGGCAATACCAAAAACCCCAAACCGCCAAAGATAATCAAGGCAATAGCCAAAATTCCAGCAGCGATTTTTGTTGCCATAGCCGGTGAAATCACAATCGGAGGATCACCAAACGGCAACGGAACAGGCACATCGTCGTTAGATACCTTCGTACCGTCTTTTATAAAATCAAAATCTACAGGGTAATTAACCATGCCTGAAACGGCACAACCAACTGCCTGTAATGAGATTTTCAAAACGTTGTCAGGTAAGACATCAAGTCCGACCTGAGTAACCTCGTGTTTTTTAAAGCTGTTGTTTTCAAAGTAATCAACAGTACCTGCATTTTGGATTTTCTTGGCAAGCAATTCCGCACTGACCATATCAGTTTCGGAAATAATATACAAGTAATTTGCAGGATAACTCATCAAAGTAATTTGAGCTGATGCGTTGATTGCGTTGTAGATTTCTTCACCCTCAAAAGTCTTTGTAGCAAGCGGTTCTTCATAGTAATCAACGATATTTTTACCGACCATTGAAACAAGTGAATAACCTGTTGCGGTAACAAGCAACAAGTTCCAAGTTACGTTTTCTTTCATTTGCGTCGTTGTGTAACCTGCAAAATCCAAAGCTCTCAAGTATGAAATAATTGAAAGCTCAACGCCCACAAGGGTTGCACCAATCGCAGCCAACGATTCTGTCAACTTTTCAATTATCGTTTTTTGAATTGCCGAATATAAAATCTTTCGAGAGTCACTGTTTGCACTTGACGCTGTATGAATATCAGACCAAGCAACAACCGGTTCTAATCTGCTGAAAATATAAGACTGTTCAACTTCGGCCGTAACACCTGTAGTAATAGCCTCATCACCGGAAATTAACGGCAAATTCATTGTACCTAACGTACAAAGCGGCATGTTGACAACAACATCGCATTTAGGATTAATTTGAAGTTCCTCAAACATATCAGCGACAGCCGCCTTAAAAGCCTCATAATCTGCAATATCTCTTGCTGTTTCATTGTATTCCAAATCTCTGACGGCATAAGCCTTTACGAGTTTGGTTTGCATATCTACCTGACAGAGTTCCAAGCCCACCCCCGGGGTTACGGAAAGATACACCACGTTTTTGTGGCTGCCCGAACTCAACAATTCCATAAAATCACTTAAAAAATTTCCCATATTATTCTTTATTTCTCTATTTTTGTAACCAATTCTTATTTTTATTATACAATATATTTTGTAGACATAGTATTTTTAACAAAAATTTACAACAAATGGAGGAGAAGCCACCAAAATGAATTCAATAGTAAACGAGATTAAAAAGCTGAAAGAAGAGAAAAATGCAGTAATTTTGGCACACTGTTATCAAAATATAGAAGTAGATGAAGTTGCAGATTACGTTGGTGACTCTTTATACCTTAGCCAAAAAGCCGCAGAAACAGATGCCGATATCATTGTGTTTGCCGGTGTTTATTTTATGGTTCAAACAGCTAAAATCCTCAACCCCGACAAAAAAGTTTTATTGCCCCGTATGGAATCAGGCTGCCTGATGGCTGATATGGTTAATTTACAACAGGTTAGGGAATTCAAATCAAAACACCCGAATATTCCGACTGTTTGTTATATAAATTCAACGGCAGAAGTAAAAACAGAATGTGACATCTGTTGCACCTCCTCAAATGCCCTAAATATCGTAAAAAGCCTCCAGGCTCCGCAGGTTCTCTTCCTACCTGACACATATCTCGGCAAATGGGTAGAATCACAACTCGACGGGACAGAAGTTATTACCTACCCCGGTTATTGCCCAACACACTTGAGAATTAAGCCGGAGGATATTATCGAAATGAAGAAGAAATATCCGAACGCAGAGGTTCTTGCACACCCTGAATGCCACAAAGAAGTTGTAAAACTTGCAGACTACGTCGGCTCAACAACAGGGATTATGAAACATGCTATCGAAAGTGACAAAAAACAATTTATTATTTCTACAGAAAAGGGTGTTGTCGACAGGTTAAAAAGAGATTATCCGGAAAAGGAATTTATCCTAATTAAAGACAACATCATTTGCCCGAACATGAAATGGCATACACTTGAAGACATCTACAATGCTCTTGCAAAAGAACAGCACGAAATTAACGTAGACAAAGACGTTGCTCAAAAAGCCCTAAAATGTATTGACAGAATGCTGGAGGTATCAAAACAATGTCAGAAGAAAGCATAATTTACGGCAAAAACTCGGTTTTGGAAGCTCTAATCTCGGGCAAGCGTGAAATTAATAAAATTCTTATTTCAAAAAACAATCATACCGACACAAAGCTCAATCAAATCAAGGATTTGGCAAGAGAAAAAGGCATTGTTTTTCAATTTGTGGCAAAAGAAAAATTCTCCGACTACGCCGGACTGAATCACCAAGGCGTAATCGCCCAAATTTCACCGATAAAATATGCGGATTTTGACGAATTTTTGGAACAACCTCACGAGAATTCAAGCGTAGCAATCCTCGACGGGGTAGAAGATTCTCACAATCTGGGTGCAATAATCAGAACCTGCGTTTGTGCTGGCGTTGAGGCGGTCATAATTCCGTCAAGACGCAATGTTCAAGTTAACGCAATCGTCGAAAAAACAAGTGCAGGTGCAATTAACCATATAAAAATTATCAAAGTCAATAGCCTTATCAACGTAATTACAAAACTAAAAGAAAACAACTGGTGGGTAATTGCTGCGGACGCTTCCGCAAAGGATAATTATTATAATGTTAATTACAATGATATGAACTTTGCAATCGTTATGGGAGCAGAGCACGCAGGAGTTTCAAAATCGGTTTTGAAAGCGTCAGATTTTGTAGTAAAAATTCCTATGGAGAATAATTTCAACTCACTGAATGTTTCAAATGCCTTTGCAGCAATAATCTTTGAATCAGTTCGCCAAAGGTTAAGCAAAGTAACAAAATAGAATCATTGATGATTAATAGGTTATAATCATTAACGGAGAGCTTATTATGAAAAAAGAATTAGAAAAATTAGATTTATTACAAGATGAGATATCAGAAGAAGGCGTCGACTTCAACAAGCTCCAAGAGGAGGAAGAAGACGATGTTCTGGAATCGGTTGAAGATCCTAAAGTTCAAGAAAGTATCTCATCTGTTAATTCCGATGACAGCGTAAAAATTTACCTTCAACAAATCGGAAAAATTCCGCTACTCTCCCCTGCCCAAGAACTTGACCTGACAAAGCAGATTTACGAAACGCAAAGCACCTTTGCGAAAAATCTTCTTGTAAACGCGAACCTCAGGCTTGTAGTCAGCATTGCCAAAAGATACATCGGCAGAGGACTTTCGTTCCTCGACCTTATCCAAGAGGGCAATTTGGGCTTGATGAAAGCCGCAGGAAGATTTGATTACACCAAAGGCTACAAATTCTCAACTTATGCAACATGGTGGATTCAACAGTCCATAACCCGTGCCATTGCCGACAAAGCTCGCATTATTCGACTTCCAATCCACCTGATTGAATCTCTCGGCAAAATCAGAAGAATTACGCTTGACTTGACCACCGAACTCGGTCACGCCCCGTCAAAACAAGAAATTGCATACAGACTGGGAATTTCGGTCAGCAAACTTAATTCAATCATCAAATCCGCACAATCTACAATCAGCATGGAAACCCCTGCGAATTCGGCAGAGGACTCCTCAAAAATCGCAGATTTTATCGTGGACGAATCAACAATTACGCCTGACAGCAGGGTTACACAAGAAAATCTCTTCCACGACATAAGAAAGATGCTTAATCAACTAAGCCAAAAAGAGCGTGACGTGTTGATTTTGAGATACGGACTGGACAACAGCGGAACCAAAAAGACACTTGATGAAATCGGAACGCAGTATGGAGTTTCAAGGGAACGCATCCGCCAAATCGAAAACAGGGCAATCTCAAAACTCAAAAAACTTTGCAAAAACAAAAACCTCTCCATCGGCTTGAAAAACTACTTCGGGGAATAGGGTTAAAAAGTGTATATGTTAAAGATACTAGGACTAAGGCACTAGGGCACTAAGTTCTTTACGTTAATAAAACCATGTCATCCTGAGGAGCGAAGCGACCTTTTCGCCCTCGCATAAAACGGCACCGTTCGCAATCACAACGAAAACTCAACGTTTCCGTTGATTCTTGCTCACCTTTCGCT
>ONYB01000071.1 GCA_900321895.1 uncultured Brachyspira sp. | reverse complement strand
TGGCGCAGCGGTAGCGCAGGGGACTCATAATCCCTTGGTCGTGGGTTCGAATCCCTCTGGTCCCAATAAAAAAGACAGGTTATACCTGTCTTTTTTACTAGCGACAATTATTTTGTGATATCATTACCTCAACTTTACAATAAAGGAGTAGATGATGAAAAAATTATCTGACAAAGTTTGTATAAACTCTTTCTTCTGCGGTTGGGTGGTCAATGCCTGAAATTTTGCCTACTTCAAGGCATTTCAAAATCCATGCCATATTCAAGCCGAGATTTCGCATTACTTGCATACCTTCCTCATCCTTTTTTACATCTTCAGGTTTGTTTTGTCCACCGTGAACCATGTTCCAATAGTTCGAAGGAACGACAGGCATGTTGTTAATTGTAAAATATTTGTTTATAACATCCAATGAGGCGGTTGTGCCTGCACGTCTTGCCGAAACTATCGCCGCTGCCGGTTTGTAGGCAAAGTTGCTACCGCCTGCGTAGAAAACTCTATCCATAAAGGAAAGTAGTCTTCCTGACGGATGTGCATAATATACTGGGGAACGAAATATAAAACCATCTGCCATTCCCGCTTTTTCTATGAATTCATTTACCAAACCATCCTCAAAGGCACATTTGTTTTTATTTTCAGGCTTTCTGCAAAATCCGCAACCGCCACAATCTCTGAGTTCGGCGTTTCCGAGTTGAAAAATTTCTGTTTCTATACCTTGAGCATTAAGAGTTTTTGTGATTTCAGTCAATGCTGTAAAGGTGCAACCGTGCTTGTTTGAACTTCCGTTTACTAACAATACCTTCATATATTCTCCTTCTTTTGTTTATCAATAGCGTTATGGATATCTTCTCTTGAAATTATACCGCAAAGACGTTTTCTCTTATCAATTACGGGCAGTTTATCTATGTTATTTGTGTGCAATCTGAAATACGCCACGTATAAATCTTTGTTGGCAGAAATCACAACAGGTGACGGGTTCATTATTTTGTTCAAAGTCATTGTTGTCGGATTGCCCTGAAAAATTGCGTCCTCCACGTCATAACGAGTTACAACTCCCAGAATTTTTCCACTCTCATTTATGACAGGATAAACCTTATATTTATATTCCGCAATCTTTTTTGACGCCTCAAGAATTGTCATTGTCGGGGTGAGGGTTTTGACATCTCTGTACATATAGTCTTGAACTTTTAATTCAGACAAAATTTTTGCATCTCCGAATTTTGAATTTTGTACTATTAAAGAAGCATAAATAGGTTTCTGATTAAGCTTTTCCGCGACTAAATCCGCAATCGCCGCACTAAGCATTATCGGCAAAATGTGACTATACCCGCCCGTCATCTCAAAAACCATTACCACTGCCGTAATCGGGGTTCTTGCAACCGCTGACAAAAACGCCCCCATTCCAAGAATTGCAATAACTATCGGGTCTGTATGAAATCCGAAGGAATTACAAACTGTTGAAACGATGTAACCTAAGAACGACCCCAGCATCAACATCGGTAAAAAGATTCCACCGGCAGCTCCCGAGCCGAAACAAAACGGGGTTACAAAAAATTTCGCAATAAAAATTATCAAAACGAGCCCGAGCGAAAATTTGTGTTGCAAAAGCAAATCGACACTAAAGTTGCCAGAACCGAGTACATACGGAATTACGAGCCCGATTAAGCCTACCGCAAGCCCTGCGATTGCCGGTTTGAAATAATTCGGGATTTTACTCATTTTGTCAAAAAGCTTGTTGTTGAAAAAGATTACTTTTGAAAAGAGTACGCCCAAAAGTCCCGCAACTAGCCCAAGAATTATGCATACATGGATATTCTCTAAAGTAATTCCGCCTTGAAGTTTCGGCAGGTCAAACGACGGATTACTTCCGAGAAAATGTCTTGCAAGAGAGGCAGCACTGACAGTTGCAACAAGCACAGGGAAAAGTAATGCGGGAGTGAACTTTTGCACCAATTCTTCCAAAACAAAAATCGTTCCCGCAATCGGGGCATTAAAAGTCGCACCTATTGCAGAACCGGCACCCGCTGCAATCAGCTTGTCCTGATTAGTTCCGCTCATCTTAAAAAGTCGTCCGACAAGAGCTCCAGCACCTGCCCCGAGTTGAACACTCGGGCCTTCTCGTCCAAGTGACAAACCTGTCCCGATTCCCGCAACACCCGCAAAAAACTTTACGACAATACTGCGAATTCGTGTCATATTACCCATTCTTGCCATTGTCATTTTTACATACGGAATTCCGCTCCCCTTTGTTTCGGGTGCGAATTTAAAAACCAAAAATCCCGAAATAAGTCCGCCAAGAGTTGTTATTAAAGGGAAAATCAAAGCTTTTTGCCAAGTCGAAAATGCATTCAAAAATTTTTGAATAGTCCAAAACAAACTGTTAATACTGACTTTAAACCCTACAACCAACATGCCGGAAATCAATCCGACTAAAATCGCCTGAACAATTATTTTGCTCCTGACAATTTCTTGTAAAAAATATTCGGTTTGCCTGAAAATTCTTTTGCTCGATACCATAAGCCCAGTATATTACGAAAAAATTTTTATTTAAATTTCTACTTTTGCACAATCAATCAAAGAATTTGCCCCAAGTATTGAATCAGTAACGTTCTTTCTAATTACGGAACCGCTTGCGATAACCGAATTCGAAACGACTACATCATCTTCAATCGTAACATTATCCCAAATAATTGCATTTTTAAGGGTTACATTTTTGCCGATTTTACAGTTGCTACCGATTGTGGAATTACCGTCAAACTTCAAATCATCAGGCAAATTTTCTGTATTGGAAATATATGCCCCACTAGCGGTTTTAACCAATTTGGAATGATTGAAATGGCATCTGCCTTCAAACAAATCCTGCGTAGATTGTTGGTACTGTTCAAGAGTTCCGATATCAGTCCAATAATTGTCAATTACAAAAGTATTGATTTCGTGGTCTTTCAACAAATTTGGAAAAACATTTTTTGCAAAATCATAAAACGTATTTTCCGGAATATAATAAAAAATTCTATAATCAAACACATAAATTCCTGTGTTGATAAAGTTGCTCTTTGCCTCTTCTAAGGACGGTTTTTCTTGAAATTCCGTAATATAACCATTTTCATCCGTCACAACAACTCCAAAATGCGACACTTCTTCATGCGGAATTTCTTTAATACCGATGGTTGCGATTGCACCGGATTTTCTGTGCATATCAATACCTTTTTGCAAATCTGCATTAGAAAGTCCGTCTGCAGACAAAACTAAAAATTCATCATCTTTATCAAAGAAAAACTGGCATTTTTTCAAGCCTCCTGCCGTTCCCGAAAGGGTATCTTCTTTTATAAACTTAAAATTCACGCCAAAATTGATATTTTCATAGCGATTAATGATTTTTTCAGCCAGATAATGTGTATTTGACACGACATCCTTAACCCCGATAGATTTCAAGTTTTCAACAAGAATATCCATAACAGGGCGATTAGCGACAGGCACAAGAGGTTTTGGCACCGATTTTGTCAGAGGATCCAATCTGCTTCCGACACCTGCTGCCATAATCATTGCTTTAATTGTTTTGTTACTCATAAAGATACACCCCGCATACCTGAAATTATCTAACCTATGGCTCTCATGATTACACAAATACTGGTTAAAAGCAAATTTGTAACAAAACTTCTATCCAATCGACTAAACATCTTCAAGATGTTTTGAAAGCTCCTTGAAAATTTGCGGCAAGCCTGTTTTTAAATCAGGATTTTTAAGAGCGGCCAAAATATCGGCTTTATTGCCTGATGCAATTACTCTTTCGACGATATACGGGCTTGGTAAATTATAAGCAACAGCTTCTAATACTCTGGCTTTTTCGTTTTGTAAATCTTTCGGCTTGGAAATTTTCAGCATAAAATCCGTTGCCTGCATGTTTTTGTCAGGATTTCTAAAATCTTCATATACAAGCTTAAAAGAACCATATTCGGGAACTTCTCTTTCTGCTCGGGCATGAAGTTTTTCTATTATTTCACTTGAAAAATCTTCAATATTTTTTGCCGTATTTTCCATAACTTTTGCACCTTTTGTTTTTATACTATTAATTTGTGTTGGATTAATTTTTACCATAATTGCCTCATTTCTATTATATCTGTTTTTTAGTTATTTACAAGTTGTTTATATCTGGCGATAATTTCATCTGTTTTTTCAGGATGTTTCTTGATATCTTCGGCACAAAGATGAAGATTTTCAAGATTTTTACCGCTAAGTCTTACATCCAAGTCACCATAATCTGAAAGTTTTGGTTCAACTGAGTCAAACCCTAGTTCCAATTTTCTCAAATGTTTGTAGTAATCTGTCAGATACTGATTGTATTTTTTAAACTGCGGATCAGACATTGTGCTTGGGGAAAGCAATTTTTCCATTGGTTTGTAAAGTGGTTCCAATTCCGGATGAGCAGCAATAATATCTTTGCCGGTTCTTAGGTCATACGGAACATGTTCTGCTTCTGCAAAGATATTCACTTTGTCCCCTCTGAATTGCCATTCAAATATTTGTCCGCTAGGTAATTTAAAATTAATTTGAAGAGCTGTGTAACCAGATTTTCTGATTTTTGTCGGATTTTTTGCATCATAAGCTTCTTGGTTCATTTTCGCAAACATCGGATCAGTTTCGTCTGCTCTTACTGCGTAATCAAGTTTTACTCCTCGACGTTCTGCATACCATTTCAAATCTGCAAGTTGTCTTTCAGAAAGATACGGAATACCGTCTTGCCCCATATAGTTGCTAAGTCTTGCTATAGACAATCCGGTACCTTTTGCTTGTTTGTCAATTACAGCTTTCAATCTTTGTACAGACGGTTCTGATTGAAGCTCGGCAGCACGGATGTAAGCTTCCTCCATTTTGCCTTCTTTGATGAGTTTTGCAACATCAGGATGTTTTGTAAAATCGGCAGAACGGACTGCGGTTCTTGTTCCGACAAGGTCACGAACATCGGCGATTGCGTCCTCAAGCGTTTTAACCTTGCCTGCATTGTCTTTTGCGTAATTTTCAAGTTTATCTTGCAAACTCTGCTCGCCCTTAGTTCTGTGAACCATAACTTGATTTTTGTCAGTACCAAAACCTGCTTTGTTCATTTCCATAACAATTTCGGGTTCAGCAAGCGTACCTTTTTTGTGAAGGTAGTGTGAGGCAATTCTCATAGCACTTGAAGTTTGTTCATCAACAGTCACTATATCTTTGCCATCTGCACCTTTTGTAGTATGCGTCACTAGCTTATCTTTGTTATGTGCATTCAAAAGAGGTTCCAACCCTTCATTCATAACCTTTGAAATTGCTGCTATAGTTTTTGGGAAATGCTGTTGCAAATACTGAGCTCTGATTGCCAGCTCAGGAGAATGATAATAATTGTTGAGCAAACTATTCGATTCTGCAATCGTTTCCATCATGTTACCAACATCAAGCCAAGCTTTTGTATTGTGCGAATTAGGATCTATAAAGTAATCAATAAATTTTTGTTCTTCTCTTGTTGCAGTCTTTTTGAAGGCTTTCAATTCTGCATCATAAACCTTTTGAATTGTAGGTGAAGCTTCAATCACATATTGCCCAATAGGTGTTTCGTGTTTGCTGTGCCCAAGTTCATGCTCAAGAACAGAAATATCATCACCGACTTGCAATCTGTTGTCCAAAGGAGAACTGAAATTACTTCTCAATTTATCTTTCAAACTTTCCAAATGATTTACATGCTTATCTAACGCAATCAATTCTTCAGCAGGCATTTGCTTCATAAGACCTACAAGCATAGCTTTATCTGATTGTGCGGTAATTAATTTATTTAGCTCAATTTCGGTTGTAACACCGTCATTACGGCTCTTGATTGTCAAGTTGTCGCCTGAAAATTCGATATCATAAACTTTGCCATTGTGAGATGAAACAAACTTGTTTTCGTTAATAACTTCAAAAGTTTGTTTGTCGTTCATCAAGACATTGCCGTCTTTGTCTGTAATTTTGTAATCAATAATTCTGTTACCCTGCGGATCATCCTCGTAATGATATTGAGTACGAGTTCCGTCATTTGAGGTCATATCTTTTTCAACGGTTTTAATACCTGTTTCTTTATCGACTTTGCCGCTACTTAAGATTTTTGTTTTGCCTGTCGCAACATCACGAACTCTAATATCAAACACTCCTGGGATATCCGACGGTGAATAATATTCATAGTAAATCGGTTTACCGTTTTTATCTCTTACAATTTTTGTTTGAGTTGTTGTCGCATCATAGCGCCCGTTAGGTGTATTAATTTTTTGTTTTACTCCCAACTCTCTATCAAAGGTTTTTACAGAGACATTTTTTGTTTTAAGAGTTTTTGGTTTAATTTCAGTGCTTGTAAATAGTTTAGAAATTTTCGAATCAAATTCATCTTGCCTAATTGTTCCATCTATAAATTTAGTGTCCAGCCTTAATCTACCGTTTACAAAATTAAGATTTGTAGAAACAGCACCGGATTTATTTAAAGCTTGTTGTTTTTTTATCAAATCCCTTAACTTTTCAAACAATGCATCATTAAACTTATCAACAACTTTACCGTCAGAAGTTCTTGACTTTTTACAGTTTTGCATAATAAAGTTTAATCCGTAAATAGAAACTTTCTCTTTTTGCAACAAAGCAGCTTTATTGTATAAATTTTCATCCACAAGA
>ONYB01000077.1 GCA_900321895.1 uncultured Brachyspira sp. | reverse complement strand
CTTGTAGATACAGCGTTGAAAACAGCCGATTCAGGTTATTTGACAAGACGTTTGGTTGACGTTGCTCAGGATGTAATTATCAGAGCAGATGACTGTCACACTACAAAAGCTATTAACATGAAACCTATTATGGATGGTGATACTGTTATCGTTCCGTTGATTGACAGACTTCTCGGTCGTACGGTTGCAGAAGATATCAAAGATACTGACGGTACGGTTATTGTTAAAGCCGGTACTACAATGGACAGAAAAGATATCAGAAGAATTTCTCATTTGAACTTGACGGAATTGAAAGTAAGATCAGGTTTGACTTGCGGACTTGAATACGGTATCTGCCAAAAATGTTACGGTTGGGCAATGACTTCTCAAAAACTTGTTGATATCGGTGAAGCAATCGGTATTATCGCAGCTCAGTCAATCGGTGAACCGGGTACACAGCTTACAATGAGAACCTTCCACACAGGTGGTGTATTCAAAGGTTCTGGTGCTATGAAATCAGTTGAAGCTGCTATTGCCGGTGAAGTTATTTCTAACGTTAAAACAAGAGAACTAAGAACCCGTCACGGGGATGTTGTAAAAGTTTCTAACTATGAAGCTGATATCGAAGTTAAAGGCAGCAAAAAGTCTGAAAAATACCACATTCCTGCAGGTTCTACAATTTTCTTTGAAAACGGTATGAAGGTTGAAAAAGGATTTAAACTTGCAACTTACGAACCAGTTTCACAAGGTGACGGTTCTCGTTTGACCGAAAAAGCTACAAAAGATATTACAACAGACCTTTCAGGTGAAATTTTGTATCAGGATTTTGTTGCTGATGAAAAGAAAGACAGACAGGGTAACATTTCAAAAACTACTAACAAACAGGGTATTATTTGGGTATTAGGCGGTGACGTTTATAACCTCCCTGGTGGTTCTAAAGTCCTTGTTAAGAACGAACAAAAAGTTAAAGCAGGCGAAAAATTGGCTGAAACTTTGACAATTTCCGAACACGGCGGCGAAGTTCGTTTTGGCGAAGATTTGGAAGTTGAAAATGTAAAATTTGAAGGCAAAACAATTAAGAAGATTGTTAAAGGTAAAGAAATTACAATCGTAATCGCTTCTTTGATGCCTGAAAACGCAACATTTGAACAAACTAAGAAGGAACAACTTTGGACAGTTGATGCAACAGGCGAAAAATACATCGTTAAAGCTCCTGTTGACACCCCTGTTGAAAATGGTATGATTATTGCCGAACTTATCGACGACGATTGTGCAGTTTCATCTTCAGGTGAAATCAGATACGTTGACGTTGAAGTTGATGAAAACCAAATCATCACAAAACCGGGTTCTGTAGTATTTATTCCTGAAGAAATTCACCAGATTTCAAAAGACAGTTCATTGAAAATGGTTGAAAACGGAACATTTGTTACAGCAGGTACTGAAGTTGTTAAAGATGTTTATTGCCACATCGACGGTATTGTTGAATTCAGAGAATACAACGACATTATTCACGAAATTACAATCCGCCCTGGAGAAATGCACACACTTGCTAACGTTGGCGAATTGAAGGTTGACGAAGGCGAAGTTGTTAAGAAAGGTACTGTAATCGCAGAAGGTATTAAGGCTAAAGAAACTTCTATCATCACAATTATGGATTCAAATTCTGACGATCTTGAAATTGATGAATTGGATGAAGAGTTGGATACAAGCCTTTCACTTGACGAAGACAGTATTTCTAACCAACCAATCCAAATCTTGGTAAGACCGGTTCAAGTTTTGGAAGTTGATCAGAAGGATGTTTCAATCCAATTCAACACAACAGATGATTTGATTGATATTGTTCCTGTAACTCAACTCCAATACAAAGATGGTGCAAGAGTTAGAAACCTTGAAGGTTCAACAATCACAAGAACAAGTCTTGTTCTTCAAATGCAGGGTTACTTGTCGCACTTGAAAGGTATGGTTGAGCTTGACGACAAGAATAATTTGAGAATTGTTGTTCTTGAAAACTTGATTGTACGTCGTGAAAATGAAGGCAATTCAAAGGCTACATCTTCACTTCAAACAGAACTTCTTGTACAAGACGGTGAAACAATCGCTCCGAAAACTCCGGTTGCAAAAACTCAGGTTCTTGCAGTAAATGACGGTGTTGCATCTATCAACAATATGGAAGAAGATGCAAGAAGATTGTTGTTGACAAGTGACAAATACGAAGCTGTAATGAAAATTACCGCAAAACCAATTGTTAAGAAAGGTGATTTCGTAAAACTTGATGGTTCAATCTCTGAAAGCGGAGAAAAATCAACTGTTTCAGGTCAGGTAATTTCCGTAAATAAAGGCGAAGTTACCGTAAGAGCAGGTCGTCCGTACTTGATTAGCCCTGGTACAATGTTGTTGGTTGATGCAGGTTCACTCGTACTTAGAGGTGATATGATTGCAACCTTGGTATTTGAAAGACAGAAAACAGGTGATATCGTTCAAGGTTTGCCGAGAGTTGAAGAACTTCTTGAAGGTCGTAAACCTAAAGATTGTGCAATTCTTGCAGAAGAAGACGGTGTTGCTGAAATCGTTACTGACGAAGATTTGCCGAGATTGTACATCGTTAACGAAAATGGCAGATCTGAAATCAAATACGCAATCGATGCTAACATTATTGTTCACGACAAACAGAAAATCACAAAAGGTCAACCTTTGACATCAGGTCCTTTGAACCCGCATGATGTAATCAGACTTTGCGGGCCGGAAGCTGCTCAGCAGTATTTAGTAGACGAAGTTCAGCGTGTATACCGTTCACAGGGTGTAGAAATCGCTGATAAACACGTTGAAATCATCGTTCGTCAGATGACTAAGAAGGTTAAGGTTATCGACCCTGGTGATACAACTCTTCTTCCTGGAGAACTTGTTGAAATCCAACACTTTGAAGCTGCAAATAAACAAGCTGAAGAAGAAGGCAAAAATCCTGCAACTTGTGAATACATGTTGTTAGGTATTACAAAGGCTTCTTTGAACACTGAAAGCTTTATTTCAGCTGCTTCATTCCAAGAAACAACAAGAATTTTGACGGAAGCTGCAGTTGACGGCAAGAAAGATATGCTTCGTGGTTTGAAAGAAAACGTTATCATTGGTAGATTGATTCCTGCAGGTACAGGTTTCCACCACCTTTCTAATGCTAACGAAGAAAAAGAACGTGAAGAAAGAAAACATGCCGTAGCTCAAAGAAATCAGGCAAGAAAACCTTCTGCAATTTTGGAAGAAATCGAAGGTATGTTCGGTGCTCCTGATTTGACACTCGGTGACGATGACAAAATTGAATAAGTAAATTATTCAAGTATCAAAAATCAAAAAGACCTCGTTTTGACGGGGTCTTTTTTTTTATTTTTAGGGGAAGAAAAAACGATAAAATCCTTGCAACAATCCTTATGAAATCGCTTGTAAAAATATTTTCCGTGTGAGATAATTTTGAATGGAAAGGCAAGCCATGTCAAACGTTTTAGTTTACACTTTAGATGGAAAAATTTATATAAATTTGACAAATCGTTGCACTAACGATTGTATCTTTTGTCTTAGAAAGGACAAGGATGACGTCAAAGGTCAGGAGCTTTGGTTGGATGATGAAAATTCGACGACCGGAGATGTTGTGGAACAATTTGAAAATATTTATAAAAATACACCTTCAAAAGAAGTGATATTCTGTGGTTATGGCGAGCCAATGCTAAAGTTTGATGTTTTGAAATCTGTTGCCGAGTACATCAAAAAAACTTACCCCGAAACTAAAATCAGAGTTAACACAAACGGGCATGCCAATTACGTTTATGGGAGAAATGTTGTTCCTGAATGTAAAGGGCTGATTGATGAATTTTCTGTCAGTTTGAACGGCTCTACAAAAGAAGAGTACAATGAACTTTCACAACCTAAGTTTGAAGGTGCTTATGATGAAGTTAAGAAATTTATCAAGACATGTTCTGATGAAGGCTTTTCTGTTGTTACAAGCGTAGTTGAAGGTTACAAAGGGCGTCATCTTGACCTTAAAAAATGCGAACAAATTGCAAAAGATTTGGGTGCAAAATTCAGGGTGCGTGAATGGATAAAAAATGGTTACTAGTGTAAGGAGTAGGATATGCGTGTAGAAGGTATTCAAGGTGGTATGAATTTCAACGGAACGGTTACTGTTTCAAAAGAATTAAGTCCGAAATTGGCAAAATATATGTCAAATTTAGCAGAAAATTCGGGAATT
>ONYB01000185.1 GCA_900321895.1 uncultured Brachyspira sp. | reverse complement strand
CTTTTGTAAAAGAATTGTTTAATGATAGAGAACTCTCTTTGCAAAATAGAGTTGATTTGGTACGTGGGCTGAAAGAACCAGTTCAGATTGAATTTTATAGAGATGTATTGAAAGGTGCAGATATTCCTATTGAAGATAAATGTGGTATTGTAAAAAGAGTTAATTCAGATAATGTATCTTTAGCAAAAGAGTTGGTAGCTAACAACGACCTGACATTAAAAGAGAAAGACTCGATTTTATTTTTTACAACAGAGGAAAACATCGATTTTGCCCGTGAATTGGTACAAAACCCAAATCTTCAGCAAAGAGATTGGATTCTCAATGTAACACGTGCCGATAATATTGACTTTGCTCGTGAAGTAGTGAAAAATGACGAAATTCCGAAAGAATACAAAGTAGAGATAATCAATGCTACAACTGCAAAGAATATGGATTTTGCTCGTGAAGTTCTTAACAATAGCGAGATTGATGTGTCTAAAAAGGTAATTGTCCTTGGTTACACGAATGAAATGAATATTGATTTTGCAAGAGATATGTTGAAGAATAAACGACTTACTCCTGAGAATATTAACGGTATTTTGCGTTTTACACAGCCTAATAAACTTGATTTTGCAAAAGAAATTGTTAAGAACGAAAAAATCGATCCTGTGGATATGCCGAAGATTATACAAGGTGTCAATGACGGCAATAAAAACTTTGCAAAAAAACTAATTAATTGTGAAAACGTAACCACTGACCAAATACCTGTGCTTTTAAGGTCTTATGAGCAAGGTACTGATAATATTGCTTTCCAAAAGATAAACGAAGGAATGCTGAATGAACACCCTGAATTGGTGGAATATCCTGCCGACACTTGGGATAACATCGTAAAACGTGACCTGTTAAAGGGCGAAGGTTCATTTGTAAACAAAGCCCGTGTCAAAGAATACGCCCGTGCAAAGAACGACAATATTGTCGAAACTCACGCAGAACTTCAACAAAGTGCCCTTAAAAATAAAGACCTTTTGAAAACAGGGCTTGATGATATTACAGATAGTGATATTTTACAGGTAATGAAATCGACTGAGGCGATAAGAACGATTGACACAATAGGATTGGGCAACACTGAAGCTGCATTCCCGTTGATGATTGATGAGTTTGAAACCTTTACCAGAGATATTGCAAATCTCAACCAAAAACTTTCGCCTGAAAACAGGGAATTGCTTGCTCAAAAATTAACCCCTGAATTCAGCCAAAAGTTTAGCGATTTGAATGATGAAATCACCTCTTTGAAAAAACAGATGAATGCCGCCGTAGGCAAAGAAAATCTCGCTAAAATCAAAGAGCTTCAATCCCAACGTGCAAAAATTGATGAACAAATAAAACAGCTTAAGCAAAGCGAAAACGCAACTTCACCGGAGATTAAAGAACAAATTAAAAACCTTCAAAAACAATCTAAAGTTCTTGGCGGTCAAGCTCAAGCTATCTATTATCAAGGCGAAAACGCAAAACAAGTTCAAGCATTGATGAAAGAAATCAGCACAAAAACTAAAGAACTTAAAAACTTTGTTCAAGAAAAAACAAATTTAAGCCCGCAAGATGTTGTTGCGAAAACAAGAGTTCTTGCAGCAATGGCAACCGATTCCCCGCAAGAAGAAATCGCACAATTTATCAGTATGATAAAACCGTCATCGCCGGAGGCTGATTTAGCATGGAATACCGCTGTCAACCGTAAAATCTTCCAAGATTTAAAGGTTGAATACGACGATGTCTTAGCTGAAAAGCTTGATTTGGTAAACTGCAAATATTTAGGACAAATGTACGTATCAAGCGATGCTTTTTTCAGTAACATGCGAAAACTTGTTACAACAATCAAAGAAAACCCTAATTTGACAGTAGAAGAAGCCTTAGACAACTTGCCACAAAATATCGAAACAAAACGCCAGTACAAAGAACTCGGTATCGATTACGACAAGTGGACAAAAGTTGACAAAAACTCCTACACCTCCGTTGAGCTTAAACTTAATGCCGAAGAAGCAAAACAAAAGGCAATTCACAATCTTGAAGAGGATTTGAATGATGATTTATTCAAACGGATTCCTGATGAGGTTAAAGAGCCGATATTTGAACGTTTACAAAAAGAACTCGGTATAACTTTTGAAAAATCTCAAAAGGATAACTGGGTTGGCGACGGCTTCGACGCAGGTTCAAAAGAATACTATCGACTAATGAAGGACGGCAAACCGATTCAATTTGAGGACATGAACAATATTGTCAGCACAATCAAAGAAGAAATCTTAAAAAATGATTTTTGGACTAAAAAGCAATATGACCAAGGAATTGAAGAAGCAAGAGGTACAATGTACACTCACTTAATCAAAATGAGAACTCAAGAAGTCGACAATGCCCGAACTCTCAAAGACGGCGAAACAGCTAACATAGAAGTTCGTAAAACCGATATGTATGATATCAAAAAGGCAATCGGCTTAGGCAACGATGCTCAATGTTGTACGGCATTAGGCAGAAACTTCAATGAATGGTCTGCACCGACATATATTACAAACAAATGTATCGGCGCAATCGAGTTGACGGACAAAGGAGCATTCGTTGGAAACACGATGACATATATCGCTTATGTTGACGGCAAACCGGCACTTGTTTTGGATAACATTGAACTTAAAACAAAATATCAAGACAACGATAAAATTAGAGATACGTTTATTGAATATGCAAAAAAACTCTGTGAAGAAATCGGACAGCCTAATTTGCCGATTTACGCAGGTCCTAACCGCCACAAATTAGATATGAGTATTTATCCGAAATCAGAACATAGTATGGAGCCGATAGGCAGTTCGGGAGATGAATATGTCTACATTGACTACGACGCAAGCCGTCACAAAATCGGTAAGGACGGTGCAACAAGAATAAAAATGTACAAAATAAGATAAAATATAAGACTTTACACAACAAATTATTGACATACAATCACTCTTTTGCTAAACTGAGCTTGTCCGAAATGAATTTGGGCTTATAGCTCAGTTGGTAGAGCAGTTGACTCTTAATCAATTGGTCGAGGGTTCGAGCCCCTCTGAGCCCAAATTTTTATCTTTTTAACGGAACATGTATTGTTGTTGGCTCTCACCTCAATATTTTTCTGTTTGAAAAATATTGAAGGGTTCTACCCATTCGGGCATCCTGCCTCGTAAGGCTCGTGTTGCTCGCCTACGATGCAAGCGAGCCCCTCTGAGTCCGAATAAAATAGGTTAATGCTTTTAGATACAATACATTTGTAATCTCATGAGTTTGGAAGGAAGGGTTTTATAGGTGAGATAATGAAACAGGTTAAATATTAAAACTTTTTCTTGAGCCTTCTTCGTGGTAGAAACCTCCACCACAAATTGTTTCAATAACCTTCAGGACAAATTCCTTCGGAGCATCAACTTGGTTCAGATAAAGTTCACGGTTTGATAAGTGTTTAATTTTTAAGATTGAACTTTGACTTTGCTCCGCCGGAACAAACAGAGACGCAACTTCATTCTCAAGAAGTTTGCCCATTTCTTCCTCGTGGTCTTTTGTCCCTGACATCAATTCGTTGTAATTTCCTCGAATTGCCATAATCCTGCCTGAGAAAAGGTGATTGCCGTTTTCTCTGTACAAGGCTTGCGGTTGAAAATTGCAACGGGTTGTAAAACTTATTTTGTGCCACAAAATGTTAATAAAGACAACAGATTTTTGAGGGTCAAAGTCAACATAAATGTTTTGCGTCGTGACACCACGGGACGCAAATGCCTCTTTCAAAATTTCTGCAACATCTTGCAGGTTGTCAATCATTCTTGAAAAAATTTCGTTTGTATTAATTGTTGCATGCTGATAATCTAAAAACTGCTTATACATGTGCGTAGATACAAGTCCTACACGCTCCATTACAAGTGCAGACTTTCTGGATGCCGTTTCTGAATTGTCAAAACTTTCATAATTATTTAGCAATTTACAACCCGTCCTATCTTACAAAATCATGTAAATATAAACATGATTTTATGTAAACATTATATTTTGTTTTTTTACAAAACGGAATACTTTGTTCTTATTAGAAATATGTTTTTTTATTTGAAATATCTTAACAAAACAGTTTACAAAACGCAAAAAATGTGTAATACTATGTGTGTGTAAAAGGTCTTTGTAAAGATTTATTAAAAAGGTATATAAATAAACGCAAAAAATATTTTTCACCTCTTTTAAAGCAACTGAAAAATATTAAGTTATCGGAGTAGATAATATGTTAACAATCCAACCAAATTTGACAGTTAATCGTACGCATTCTATGACATCCTTCGGGCATTCAAACCCTGTAAAAGATTTAGACGATGATTATAACAACTATCCTGCGGCAATTTACGATGAGCCGGAGGACGATTATGTTACTGAAAAAGAAAACGACTTGGAGTCGGTAAAGAACGATATTAATCAGGCAATGGCTGATTTGAAAGATGTTCAAGACGATCTCCCACCTGCCGCAAAAAAAATAATGGGCGGATTGTTTACTCTCGGTGCTGCTGCTGTTGCCGGTATCAGTACGAAGTTCGGTTTCAGTGAAACAAGCAAAGTCTTTAACAACCTCGCTCACAAACCATCTGTTAAAAACTTCTCGGGTAATGTAAAAAATTCAATTTCCGGTATTGGTAAAGCTATAAAGAATTGGTTCATTGCACTTAAGGAAACTCGTGCAGGTAAATATATTGTGCAAAAATCTGCAACCATGGCTGATAAGTTTATGGCAACCGCAGTCGGTAAAAAACTTGTGAAGGGTTATGATTACATTGCAGACAGCAAATTGGCAAAAACAGTAAAAGGCTGGTTTGCAAAAGCAAAAGATATCAAAGGTCAACAAGTTGTAGACAGAACCGGTGATGTCCTCGGTACGGCAACCGGTGTTTCCACAGCGGCTGTGGGAGTTATTGACCCTGAGAAAAAAGCTCAGGTGGAAGGTTAGGAATAGGTGGCTGATATGTTAATGATTTCACCTGTAAATTTCACAGCAAGCGAAGGCACAAAGCCTAAGCGAATTTCTGACGAGAAGAAAGAAGATATGCGAGATACCGCAATGGCAGGTGGTGCTGCCGGTGCCGGTTACACTGCCGCAAAGAGCGGTGGCTTAAATATGGCAAAAAAATTACGTGAATCGTCATCATCATTGAGCCAAACAACAGGCAATATCAAACGTGGTGTGAACACTTTGAAGGAAACAAAGCAAGTTTTGCAACAACCTGTTGCGGAAGCGAACACTTTGTTCAAAAGATTTAAAATTAACGCAAATATCTTCACAAACAATATGATGAGCTATTTGAAAAACTTAAAAGTTGGCAAATTTGTTCAAAAAGTTATTGATACACCGATTGTAAAAGGCGGATGTAAGGTGTTTGGCGGGGCTTTGGCTGGATGCGTACTGATTTCAGGCTTGGGCACGTTGTACAACAACACCTCAAAAATTGTTGACAACTATGCTCCACGTATTGTGGACAACTTCAACCAAGTTGCTGACGGGCTCAGAAAGTCCACTGACGAAGAATAGTTGCTTAACATCCTTGCGTATTTGTGATAAATTGCTCCTATGAGAGATTTTTTGTTGAGAGAAATTTTTACGGACAATATTCTGCCGGAAATTGAGCATATTGGATTTGATAAATCTTATGCGAGTCGGGTGTGCGATAAGTTTTGTTATAAAAATATAAAAATATATGACTTAAATCCTGCTCAATCTAATATAATTAAGCAGACAGCAATTTCTGTAGGGGCGGATTGTGCGACGCATAGGGAAGTTATTACGGGCAAAATCGAAACCTCCGATTGTATTTTGGGTGGCAGTCTTTCGCAAATAAAAAAGATTGCTGAAAAGTTGAAATACCAACCTTTCGGGTTGAAGCATTTAGGAGAGAGTCTTGTTGAATTTGTTTCTCGCAAAAAAAATGTTAAGACGAAAATTATGGGGGTTTTGAACCTTACGGATAATTCGTTTTCTGACGGGGGAAAGTATCTTGAATTTGAAAAGGCTATAGGACATTTGAAAGAATTAATTGATGATGGTGCTGATATTATAGATATTGGAGCAGAGTCGACAAAGCCGTATTCAAAACCCGTAAGTAGCGAAATTCAGTTAAAAAGGATAATTCCGATTTTGGAATATGTTTGTGATAACAATATTCAAATTCCGATTAGTGTAGATACTAGAAGTTCTGAGGTTGCAAAAGAAGCAATCAGGCATGGTGCAAAGATTATAAATGACGTGTCGGGTATGGATTTTGATGAGAACATGGCTGATGTCGTGGCAAAAGGCGGGGGCAAGATTGTTATTCAGCATTCAAAGGGGACTCCTGAGAATATGCAGGAAAATCCGAGTTATGAAAATTTAATGGATGAAATCTTTTGTGATTTGAAAACGAAGGTGGATTTTGCGATTTCAAAAGGGATCTTGGCTGAAAATATAATCCTTGATCCAGGGATTGGGTTTGGCAAAACGAGAGAGGATAATTTTGAGATTATAAAACGGGTGGAGGAATTTTATTCCCTTGGATGTCCTGTTTTGTTGGGAGTATCGAGAAAAAGTTTATTAAACATGAGGGATGAAGATAATTTTATGAAAGATATTTTTACGGTTGCATTAAATAATCTTGCTATTGAGCGAAAAATTGATATTATAAGGGTTCACAATGTAAAGTTGCATAAACAATTAATTGAAATTATGAGTTGATAGAATTCTTGTCAAGATATTTTATTGGTGTAATAATGAGATTATGCTAGATAAAATTACGATTAAAGGTGCAAAAGAACACAATTTAAAAAATGTATCGTTGGAAATTCCTAAAAACGAACTTATTGTTTTTACTGGAGTTTCAGGATCAGGGAAAAGTTCGCTTGCTTTTGATACGATTTTTGCGGAAGGTCAAAGACGTTATATAGAGAGCCTTTCTACTTATGCAAGACAGTTTTTGGGGCAAATGGATAAGCCTGACGTTGAGTATATTGACGGGCTTTCTCCGGCGATTTCTATTGATCAGAAATCTACAAGTAATAATCCTCGATCAACTGTCGGGACGGTTACGGAGATTTATGATTACTTGAGGTTATTGTACGCAAGAGCGGGAACTCCTTATTGCCCGAACTGCGGAGAAGAGATTAAGCCCCAAACGATAGACGAGATTGTTAATAATATTTTAAAACTTGGAGAAGGAAAGAAAATTCAAATTCTTGCACCTGTTGTCCGTGGTAAAAAGGGTGAATTCCAGTCTGCTTTTGCAGAATTACAACAGGAAGGTTTTGTCAGGGTAAAGGTTGACGGAGAAATCTATAACCTTGATGAGGATGAAATCGAACTTGCAAAAACAAAAAAACATGACATCAGTGTAGTTGTTGACAGAATTGTTATTAAGGAGGCTTCTCGTTCAAGGCTCGCGGATAGTGTTCAGATTGCATTGAAAAAAGCGGACGGAATTGTAGTTATTGATGTTGTCGGTGAAAATGAAATTATTTTTAGCGAAAAGCTTTCATGTCCGAAATGTAATATCAGTTTTGAGGAGCTTGTTCCGAGAATTTTCTCATTTAATGCCCCTTATGGGGCTTGTGACAGATGCGGAGGGCTAGGTGCGGATTTTGTGGTTGACCCTGATTTGGTGGTTCCTGATAAAACAAAATCGCTGAAAGACGGTGCTATTTATCCGTGGTCTAAAACTACGACTTCGTATTATGATGATATGCTTAAATCCGTTTGTGATAATTATGGAATAAATATGAATATCCCTTTTGAGGATTTGACCAAGGATGAGCAAAATATAATTCTTTATGGCGGGGATGATATTATAAAATTTAGGGTTCAGCGATTTGGAACTCATTATTATGAAACAAAATATCACAGATTTGTGGGAGTTGTTCCGTTTTTGGAAAAACGTTATAATGAAGCTTCCGGCGATTATTGGCGAGAAGAAATCGAAAAATATATGGTTACAACTCCATGCCCGAAATGTGGCGGTGCAAGGTTGAAGCCCTTCCCGTTGGCGGTCAAGATTAAGGGCAAAAATATTTATGAATTTACTCTAATGTCTATTGATGAAGAGTTGCGTTTTATTGATGATTTGTATCTTGAGTTGGATGAATATCATTTGAAAATTGCAAAACAGATTTTGGATGAAATAAGAGCAAGATTGAGATTTTTATGCGATGTCGGGCTGTCATATTTGGATTTGGCTAGACGTGCGGGAACTCTTTCGGGCGGTGAGGCTCAACGAATTCGACTTGCGACACAAATAGGAAGCGGTTTGTCAGGCGTATTGTATGTTTTGGATGAGCCTTCGATAGGATTGCATCAGAGGGATAATGACAGATTAATTAAAACTTTGATTAAATTAAGAAACCTTGGTAATACTTTGATTGTGGTGGAACATGATGAAGATACAATGAGAAATGCGGACTATATCGTGGATATTGGACCAAAGGCAGGTGTAAATGGCGGAAAAGTCGTCGCTCAAGGGACTTTGCAAGATATTATAAATTGTGAAGAATCTTTGACCGGACAGTATTTGAGTGGGGAAAAATTTATCCCTGTTCCGAAAACTGTTCGTGAGGGCAACGGAAACTTTTTGCACATAAAAAATGCACATTTGAATAATTTAAAAAACATTGATGTAGATATTCCGCTCGGCAAAATCGTTGTATTGACGGGAATTTCCGGTTCGGGCAAATCTACTTTAATGCAGGATTTGATTTATGAATACGCAATCCACAAACTTCGAGGCAGCAAGCCAAAACCTCAGGGTGTAGATGAGATTGAGGGGTTTGAAAATATTGACAAAATCATTGACATTGACCAGTCGCCAATCGGCAGAACTCCACGTTCAAATCCGGCAACATATACAGATTTATTTACACATATAAGAGATTTGTTTGCCAAAACGAATGAAGCAAAAGTTCGAGGATACAAACCGGGAAGGTTCAGTTTTAACGTAAAAGGAGGACGTTGCGAGGCTTGTAAGGGTGACGGTGTTAATAAAATCGAAATGAACTTTTTGTCGGATGTTTACGTAAAATGTCCTGTTTGTAAAGGTCAGAGATACAATCATGAAACTCTTGAGGTTAAGTATAAGGGCAAATCCATTGCCGATGTGCTTGATATGAGCGTAAAAGAAGCGTTGGAATTCTTTGACAGTATTCCGTCTATTAAAAATAAGTTGCAAACATTGTATGATGTGGGCTTGGATTATATAAAACTCGGACAGAGTGCAACGACACTTTCGGGCGGGGAGGCTCAACGTATAAAGCTTGCATCAGAACTTAACAAACGAGCAACGGGTAAAACTCTTTATCTTATGGATGAGCCGTCCGTCGGATTGCACTGGGCGGATTTGGACAAATTGATTAAAATTATCCAAAAACTTGCGGATCAAGGTAATACAATCTTAATAATTGAACACAATTTAGATTTGATAAAAGTTGCGGATTATATAATCGATTTAGGACCGGAAGGTGGAAACGGCGGTGGGCAAATTGTCGCTCAGGGTACGCCTAAAGAGGTTGCCAAGAACAAAAATTCCTTTACTGGACAGTATTTGAAAGGTGTTTTGTAAAGAAAATTTTGTATAATCTGTATATATTGACGGGTTTTTCAAGATATGTTATTATGTTGGTATAATTAACGGTAACATCAGGAGAATGTATATGAAAAAGTTTATATCAGGTGTAATCTTAGCATTAGTTATGGCAGGTTCTGCAGCGTTGGCAAAAACCGTTCCGGTAGTTGCACTTACACCGTTTGCAAGTAATAGCCCGACAGAGACTATGGTTGTTAAAGTTAAAAGTAACATTCAGGTTACAGATGATGTCGTTTTGTTTGAAAACTTTACCGTAAAAGGAAAAGTTGTTCCGACAAATAACGGGGCTTTTGCCTTTGTTCCGTTCAGCTATATAAACGTTCATAACGAAGAATTGCCTGTCAAAGCTCAAACTTACGGCGTTTTTGCAGGTTTTGTAGTAAACGGTCAAACTACTCCTGTTGCAAGTCCGTTCAATATCAATGCTGGTCAAATGTTTATCTTAAACTTTAAAGATGTTCAAGAAGAAGTTGACAACAGCGTAAACCAAAACCTTTCAGGTTCACCGACGGACGCAACTATAGATTTGTTCGTTCCTGCTACTGAAGAATCTCAAAGACCGTTCAGCACATATCTTCCGGGGTTGCCGAGATATGATGTTCCGACAATGGATTCTACAAACCTTTATAATCCGGCAATGCCTCTCGGTAGCATCTTGAAACAACGTGAATTTTTAAGATAATTTTGGGTAAAGATTATGAAGAAGATTTTTTCAAACCTTTTTCTCGGAGTAATTGTAGCTTGTTTGGGTTTGCCG
>ONYB01000033.1 GCA_900321895.1 uncultured Brachyspira sp. | reverse complement strand
CTTGAGGTTAAGGCGGAAATCAAAGATATTCTTGACGAACTCCGAAAAGAAAAATCCGAAAAAATTGCTCGCCGTTCTTATGCAAGACTTGCGAAACTCGAGCAGGATTTTCACGGAAAAGTTTCCGAACACGAGGATAAAGAACAGTATGCTCAAATTGATTGGGCTAATGTAAAAATTAACGACAAACTCGTTGTAAAAGACATTAACAACGTGGTTCAAGTTCTTTCATTGCCTGACAAACACGGCAATTTGCTCGTGCAAATGGGTAACATAAAAACTAAAATCAAAAAAAACAAACTTGCACCTTACGACAAATCTTTTGAAAAGAAAAATTACGGCTACACCCCATCAAAATTTGAAACCTTTGAGTTCAAAAAAATAAATCTTTCAAACCGACTTGATATCAGAGGCTACAGAGTTGAGGACGCTTTGGACGAATTGGAACTGTACCTTGATCAGGCGAGCCTCGCAAACCTCTCACCCGTTACTATTATCCACGGTCACGGAACAGGTGCACTCAAAGCTGCTGTTCGAGATTTTCTTTCCTCCTCGCCTTATGTTGCAAAATTCAGAGTAGGTGAAGACTCCGAAGGTGGCGACGGCGTCAGTGTTGTTGATATAAAATAGCGATTTACAAATGGGTAACTATCTCGCCCACAATATCACCATGAAGAGTTTTTATTGTGTGATCTGCGTTGATTTCAGCCCAGTGAAGATTGTTCAAACTGTCAATTACAACGAGTTCTCGAGCCTTCATATCGCAATCACAAATTTTTACAATTAAACCTTCTTCGGTTTTTGTATTCACAACGATACAAAGCCCGCCTGCACCGACTTTTGCAACCAATCCTTCCGAATTGTAAATCAATTTTGTATCGGTTCTGTCTTCTCCGCCAATCAAGTACGGTTGGTTCAAAAACGCCTGCTTGATTTTTTCGTATTTCGGGTCAAGAAACAGGTTCAAATACCCTTTTACCATATTGAAAAGCGGCATCGAATGTATCGGAACTCCGCACCCGTCTTTTGTAATCGGGTATTCTTTTTTAAGTTCGCAAAGTGAATATATTTTCTTTTTAATTTCTTGTTGCAACGGATGCTTGAGCTCGTCATAAGTTTTTAAGTTCCAACCGTTCATCCTGCACAAACCCAGCATAAAAAGGTGTTTTCCCGAGCAATTATTGTGCACCAATCGAACCTTGTCACCTGACAAAAGCATTGATTTTCTCTCTGTTTTGGAAAGCGGTTCGTGAATTCCGCATTTCAAATCACTTTCTTTTATGCAAAATTTTTCAATCAGACCGTCAGCGACACGTGTATGAACTTTTTCGCCCGCATGAGATGCACAACAAAAAGCGATTTCCTCCTCGGTCAAATCGAATTCCTTGTCCATGCCGTAATCAATCATCAAACTTGCCTGTAGAGGTTTTGCACACGAACGCAAGAAAAACGGATAATTTGCACTTTCACCGCTCGACTCAATAATTCTTTCTCTATCACAGAGCATTATATATCCGTAATGTTCTTGTTCGACAAGTCCGTCACGTTTATATTCCACCAATAATTCAGGGGTTCTAATCATTTTTCACGCTCACTAACTTTAATAACTGTCCCATTCTGTTCTTCAAAACCTCATTTTCGGATTTCAGTTTTTTAATCTCGTTTTCAAATTTTTCTTTTTCTGAAATCTGCATTTCGGTTTTTGTCGGATAAACGTTTGAGTTTAAAATAAATCTCTTTTTCGCATCATCTTTAAAAATAAACAATCTGCGGATTTCGTCTTTTGAAACAAGATTTTCTTCGACCAAAACTTCACCTGTAGAACGGTTTTGATATTTGGAAATTTCTAAAACATCCTCAAGTTGAGATTTTGTAATCGAGCCTTTTTCAAGAAAATATTCGCCTGTCCTGAACTTCCCCGAAATAAAACCGCCAACGGCATAAGCCATTTTGTTCAATGGTTTTTCTATATAACCTTGTTCAATACAAAACATAAATAGTTTTGAGGTTTCCTCAAGCGACAAAAAAGTATTCAGAGAAATTTCCAAAAGGCTGTAATTGTCACGACACAGCCTCAAAAAGTTATAAATATTATTATCTAACCAATTCTTTTTATCTCTCAACTCACTCTCGCCCTGAAAAGTTATCACAGGCTCAAAAAGTGCATAAATTTTATCAGGAGAATTGATAACCTCATCGGCACTGTCGTTTTCCTCCATATCGCTGTACAATTTACGGAAAATAGCCTGTTTCACCCAAAGCGGGTAATCAATTACTTTAGAAATAAAAAGTTTGAACAAATTTCTCTTCACTCTCAAAACCTCCGCTCCATATTTTAATACGAAAAATTTCATTAGGCAATAAAAATGTTAACCCCCAACCCCGACAACGCAAAATTCCTTTACATCCGGCAACAATTATTTGCAATCAACCGTTTTTATATTATTATATTATTGGCTGTTTATGTTTGATAGGTTCAGCCCTAGTCCGATTGGGCGGGTTGGGCGGAAGGTCAGGCAGGGTGGCAGTAAATGTGGCGACCAAGAAAAAGGGCAGCAGGCGATGAGCTGAAACCCAGGCAGAGGTGGCAGAAAAGGGGCGACCAAGAAAAAGGGCGGCAGGCGATGAGCTGAAACCCAAGCAGAGTGCAATCCCCAAGCGTGTCACAATCCCGAGCCGGTCACGACCCGAGCAGGACAAACCAAACAAACCCCAAGACGGATGAAACTTTACAGCCCGTAGTACAATACATTAATATAAGGAGAAAACCGATGCCAACAGCATCTATGATTGAACTTTTAGAAGCAGGCGTTCACTTCGGACACCAAACACAAAGATGGAACCCAAAAATGAAACCGTATATTTACGGTGCAAGAAACGGTATTTATGTTATCGACTTGCGTAAAACATCTGACTTGTTGGATGCAGCTTACGCAGTTGTTAGAGAATACGCTGCTAAAGGTAAAAACATTCTTTTCGTAGGTACAAAAAAACAAGCTGCCGAAGTTGTAGCAGAAGAAGCTAAAAGATCAGGTGCATACTACATCAACAGAAGATGGTTAGGTGGTATGCTTACTAACTTTGAAACTATCAGAGGTCGTGTTAATAAATTGAAAGAAATGGAAGAATTCATTTCTTCAGGACATGCTGAAAAATTACCTAAAAAAGAAATCGCTCAGTTGAACAGACAACTCGGCAAATTAAGCAAAACATTAGGCGGTATCAAGGATATGAGAGGATTGCCTGATTTAATCTTCATCATTGACCAAGGTAAAGAATTAATCGCTATTCAGGAAGCTAACAAACTTAACATTCCTGTAATCTGCCTTGCTGATACAAACGCTAACCCGGACGGAATTGACTACATCATCCCAGGTAACGATGATGCTATCCGTTCAATCAAGTTAATCACTTCTAAACTTGCTGACGCTGTTATGGAAGGCAAACAATTAAAAGAAAATAACGCTAACCAAAAAGCTAAAATTGAGGAAATTAAAGCTGAAGATGCCGGCGTTAACGTTGAAGAAAAAGCAGAAGTAACTGCTGAATAGACACTATTTGTAAAAGGTGAAAAGTGAAGGGTGAAAAGTCCTTTAATATAAAGGCAAACTTCCCTTTCACCTTTCGCTCAATATAAAGGAGAGAATTAAATGAACATTACAGCTCAAATGGTAAAAGAACTCCGTGACAAGACCGGTGCAGGCATGATGGATGCAAAAAAAGCATTAGTTGAAACTGACGGTGATATGGAAAAAGCAATGGAAGTTCTTCGCCAAAAAGGTATGGCTTCTGCCGATAAAAAAATGGGTAGAATTGCAGCTGAAGGCTTAATCGCATCTTTCGTAAGCGATAGCTGCGGTGCTATGGTTGAAGTTAACTGCGAAACTGACTTCGTTGCTAAAAACGATGAATTCAAAGAATTGACTTCAGGTTTGGCACAAATGGTTGCTGAAACTAACCCTGCCGATAACGACGCACTTTTGGCTTCAACTTGCCCTAAATGCGGTAAAGCAATCTCTGAAGTTATCAAAGAAAAAATCGCTTCAATCGGCGAAAAAATCACTTTTAGAAGATTTGTTCGTTATGAAGGCAACACTGCAACTTACATCCACAACGGCAAAATCGGTGTTTTGATTAAAACTGACAAAAAAGACGATGAATTGATGAACGACATTTGCTTGCACATCGCATCAAACGCTCCTGAATTCATTTCAAGAAACGAGATTCCTCAATCTGTAATCGACCATGAAACAGAAATCGAAATGGGTAAAGAAGATATCTTGAAAAAACCTGAAGCAATCAGACCAAAAATCGTTGAAGGCAGAGTTAACAAGATTATCGCAAGCCGTGTTCTTCTTGAACAACCGTTTGTTAAAAACCCTGACGTAACTGTTGGTCAGTTGATTGAAGGTAAATTGACAATCGAAAAATTCTCAAGATTTGTTCTTGGTGAAGGTCTTGAAAAACGTCAAGACAACTTCGCAGAAGAAGTTATGAGCCAAGTTAAAGGTTAGTCAATAACCCGCAAAATTAGAAAGAGGACTGATTAAATTAATAAATCAGCCCTCTTTTTTGTAAAAAAATTTATAACCTATTGTCCATATATACTATTTTCAAAATTTTCCTTTATAGTATTATATAAATACAGATTATTATTTAAAAGGGGATATGATGAGAAAAGTTATAATTATTTTGGCACTTGTACTCTGCGGGAACTTTGCACTCGCCGCTGAATGCGTTTACACTCTCGACAACGGACAAACCGTCGTAATAAAAGAGGTTCGCTCAAACCCGATTGTCACTATGGACACATGGATTAAAACAGGCTCAATCAACGAAAACGACACCAACAACGGCGTCGCTCACTTTTTGGAACACTTGTTTTTTAAGGGCTCAAAAAATCACGCTCCGGGCGAATTTGACAAAATGCTCGAGTCAAAGGGTGGAATTACAAACGCCGCAACCAGCAAGGATTACACCCACTATTATATAACTATTCCATCAAAATATTTTGATGAAGCTCTTGAACTTCACGCCGATATGTTGCTTAACCCGCTCGTACCGAGAAAAGAACTTGAAAAAGAACGCAAAGTCGTTTTGGAAGAAATTTCTAAGGACGAGAATTCGCCAAACCATGTGGTTTATGACAACTTAGTCGGGCTTTTGTACTCCTCACACCCGTACAAAAGAAAAGTTATCGGGACAAAAAATATTATCGAAACAATTCACCGTGATGAAATCATGAATTTCTACAACACGTGGTACACTCCGTCTAATATGGTAACGGTTATTGCAGG
>ONYB01000190.1 GCA_900321895.1 uncultured Brachyspira sp. | reverse complement strand
GGTTTCATTCAGGGATTTTTTTACTGTATCAAAGGAAGATTTTTCTTCGCTGAAACTTAAACCGGCCGCCATTGTATGCCCGCCAAAACCGTCAAATAATGCTTCATTATCTTTTAAAACATCATATAAAGGTACACCCTCAATGCTTCTTGCCGAACACCTGTATTGACCTTTTTCTTTGTCATAAGTCATTAAAAATGTTGGTTTGTAGTATTTTTCAACAAGTTTTGAAGCTACAATTCCAATAATCCCTACGTGCCATTCAGGATTTGCCAGAATAATGGCAGGGTTTTTGTTTCCCTCTTTTTGGAGAATTTCGTCTGCTTGTTCAAAGATTTCCTGACATAACCTTTGTCGAACTTTGTTTAATTCGTTTAGAGTTGTTATTGCCATCTGAATTTCTTGCGGGTTGTCAGAAATTAAAACTTTCAAGGCGGATTCAACAGTATCAAGCCTGCCGGAGGCATTTATTCTCGGAGCAACTCCGAAAGCTATTTGTTCGGAGGTTATGCCGTTTTCTACGTTATATCCTGCACTTTCTAAAAGAGTTTTTAAACCGAAATGCTTTCCTTGAGAAATCAGTTCTAAACCTTTTTTCACAAAGTATCTGTTTTCCCCCAAAAGCGGTACAATATCTGAGATAGTTCCAACGGCAACAAACGGTAAAATTTCATAAATAAAATCAGTTTTGTTAAACCTTGTTAATAGTGCTTGTGCGACTTTGAATGCTACACCGCAGCCGGCAAGGTAAGTCAAATGTTCGATTTGTTTTGCGCTGAGTGTTTCGGATAAAGAATTTTGTGCTTTAGGATTTATTATTGCAAAGGCTTCCGGCAAAATTTCAGGAGCTTCGTGGTGGTCAGTAATTATTACATCAATTGTTTTGAAACTATTTACGAATTTTACAGCTTCAAAATCCGAAATTCCGCAATCAACAGAAATTATGACTTTTGGCTTAACAGTTGTCATTAGTTTTATCAGGGCTTTGTTGTCAAAACCGTGACCTTCTGTTTCGCGGTTCGGGATGAAATAATGAACGTTTGCACCAAGATGGGTTAGGGTTTTGTATAAAATTGAAGTTGAAGTCACACCGTCTGCGTCGAAATCGCCGTATATAACGATAGTTTCTTTTTCATTAATGGCATTTTCCAGTCGGTCTGTGACTTTTGGCATATCGGTAAAAACATCAGGAGAAGTAATTTTCATCTCTAATGGGTTAAGAAATTCGTACATTTCTTCATCTGTTTTTATTCCGCGTGCGATTAAGAGCCTTTTTAATAAAGACTTTTCCTGCAAATTTTTATCATCAACAATCCACTCTTTTTTCATACTCATCCCAAATCCTATGACAAAAGAATAGCATGATAATAAAGAAAAGTATAGTAAATTTTTTTTGATAAAAAGACGGCGCGATTTGCCCTTGCGGGCAAAAATCGCGCCAAATGATTGTTATATAGAGTTGGTTCTACCTAGCTCGCATTAAATAGTTGCCGGACTTTCGCTTCGCTCGCTTTGAATTTTCGGGTTGTCGGAAAATTCAACATTTCCCTCCAACTTACGGGCACGCTCGCTAGCGCTCGACTTAGCCCTTCCAAAAATTCAACTCTGCTCGCTAGGAGCCGAGACAAACAACCCGTAGACGGTTGTCGTTGCGGCCGTCGTTGGTGCAATCCGTGGTGGAACTGTCGAAGAAGCGGGTGTATGCGGTCTCCGTACCGGTAGGGGAGGACGACCACAGGAAGAACCAAGACGCAGTGGATTCGATGCCGAGTGCGGCATATACAGCGTCTTTATTTACCTTTGTTAAGCCGCTCTTATAGCTGTTGGTTAACGTATCATCGTTGTAAAGAACTTTAGCAATAGCTGTCAGTTGGTCGACTGTTGGTAGGCTTCCTCCGCCAATCTTTTCACAATAGTCATTCGCTACTTGCCAATAATCATCCCAGTTGTTTTGTGATGTTTTTGGCATGGTGTAGCTTTTGTCAACAGCTTGTATCTCTGCTACCAAGCTTGCATT
>ONYB01000079.1 GCA_900321895.1 uncultured Brachyspira sp. | reverse complement strand
TGGAGACGAGGGGAGTTGAACCCCTGTCCAAAATGGATAAAGACAAACTTCTACGAGTGTAGATTTTCATTTTCTCGGCTAAGTCGGGGAAAAATCAGGACCTTTATGACTTAGCCCAAGGTTTTATTTGAGGGAAACTCTAAACCCTTGACGGTTGTCTTGATGCGTTTACCGTCATCGACGCACTGCGGCTTGCATGATGGACTCACAAAGTCGGCAAGCTGGACTCTATGAGTAGCTATTCATTAAAGAATTACGCTGCAACTGCGTATGCAGGAGCGAAGTTTGCTTTAATTACATTATTGTTAGCATTTAATTTGTTTTGCTCGTTGATGACCGAGAACAGCTCTCGGACTCGCAGCTTGCATTCACCGAACATCCTGTCTAATCCAAAACGTCCCCATATTATTTTTTCAAAGTCCTATACACACCATTATAACGTACTTTTTATATTTTTTCAAGATGTCGCTTTTCCTCTAAATATTTTTCCTATTATTTTATGCTATAATTTTTTCAAGGAGTAAGATTATGCAAGAGATTAAGTGCCCTAAGTGTGGTGAAGTTTTTCAGGTAGACGAGTCGGGTTATGCGGCTATCGTCAAACAGGTTCGTGACAAAGAGTTTGAAAAAGAGATTTCGACGAGAGAAACTCAGTTTTTGGCTGAAAAAAATTCCGCCGTTAAACTCGCTCAAATTGAGGTCGAAAAACAACTTAACGAAAAAATTAATCAAAAAGATTTGCAAATTTCAGAACTTCAAGCAAAAATTTCTGCTGAAACCGATGCTAAAAAACTCGCCGTAACAGAGATTTCTACCGAAAAAGATAAAGAAATCGAAAAACTAAAAGCCCAAATTAATTCTTGTGAAAAAGATATGGAGCTTGCCGTAAACAAGGTTGCCGGAGAAAAGGACAAAGAACTTGCAGAAAAAGACAAGCATATCGTCAAACTTTCTGCTCAAATTGAAACGAGCGAAAAAGAAAATCAGCTTAAAGAACAAGCTCTTAAAGATCAATATGAGGAAAAGTTGCGGTTTAAGGACGAGGAAATCGCTCACTACAAGGATTTCAAGGCAAGATTGTCTACTAAAATGGTCGGGGAAAGTCTTGAGCAACACTGCGAAATCGAATTCAACCGTATTCGTCCTACAGGATTTCAAAACGCTTATTTTGAAAAAGATAACGACGCAAAAACCGGTAGCAAAGGTGATTACATCTACAAAGAAACTGATGAGAACGGCGTCGAATTTATCTCGATTATGTTTGAGATGAAAAACGAAATGGATTCGACATCTACAAAAAAGAAAAATGAGGACTTTTTTAAAGAACTCGACAAAGACCGCCGTGAAAAGAATTGCGAATATGCGGTTTTGGTGTCTTTACTTGAGCCCGACAGCGAATATTACAACTCGGGAATCGTTGATGTATCTCATAAATTCCCAAAAATGTACGTCATTCGTCCGCAATTTTTCATCCCTATGATTACATTATTAAGAAATGCGGCTTTGAACTCTCTAAAATACAGGCAAGAGTTAGAAATAATCAAAAATCAAAACATTGATATATCGCATTTTGAAGAAAATATGAACGAATTTAAGGAGAAATTTGCGAGAAACTACGAACTTGCAAGCAAAAAATTTCAAACAGCGATAGAAGAAATCGACAAAACGATTGACCATTTGCAAAAGACTAAAGATGCACTTTTATCGTCCGAAAACAACTTGCGACTTGCAAACAACAAGGCGGAGGATTTGAGCATAAAACGTCTTACACGCAACAATCCGACGATGACTGCGATGTTCGCTCAACTTGAGGACAAAAGCAAATAATTACAATTCTTCAGGCGGAATATGTTGAAATTGGTTACGAATTTCCCGTCCTTGAAAATTATATTCGTGTGCGACTGCTTTACCCATATCGCGTGCCTTTTCCTCTAAAAGGCTATCGTGGTATTTTTGAAAATCTTCCGTGACCGAAACATAGTTCATAATTGCGTCAGAATATTTGTCTGCTTCATGCCTGATTGCACCTTCCGGCAAGTCACCGAACTTTTTGTAAATCATTGTAGTGTAAGGGGTTTTGCCACCTGTGTTTCGGGCATCCAAGTACCATTGCCAAGCGTGTTCGGTTTCGTGGCTTGCGGTATTTGCAACAGAAGATTTTGAGCCAAAATCGTAGAATTTATTGTAGTTTATTGAACCGTTTTCGTCAGAATAAAACGCAATAATATTCTTTTCATTCGGCAACGGCAAATAGTTCGTATTAATTATCAAATCCGTATTTTCAAGGTCACGCCTTCTTATAAAAAATCTCGCCATAGGCTCTCTTGCGTCTTGAATTTCCAAAGCACGCAGTCCGAGAAAACTGTCTTTTTGGGGAGCTGTGACGTTTTGAGTTTTTATAGAACGTTTTTTAACCTCGTAAGTTTTGTTGTCAATTTTAAACTCAAGTTTTTTCTTTTGGGCATTATTGACAGGCAAGGTGTCCTCCGTAAACTTATGGAGGTCGGTTTTATTTCCGCTTTGTGTAAACACACTCGACAAAAACTTTTTGCCGTTTTCTAAATTTTTTGACAAATAATGGGTTACGCTGTTACTTTGCCACCAGCCTGCTGCGGTAATTTTGAAATATTCAAGCAATTCCCTTGCATCATCATAAATTTCTTTTTTGGCAGCTCTCGACATAAGCAAATCTTTTACTTTGGTCATTTCTACCCATTCTTCATCGTTGACCACAAAATCTTTTCGCTCGTATAAACGATTTCTGTAGGAATTTCCAAAATAATCGAACGCACGTTCCGAAATTTGTCCGTATTTGTCACGAAAAGTTGTAATTTTGCGGATATCTTTCGAGTTTTGCGGATTTTGCAGAACAACTTCATCATAAAACATCGGAGTCTTTGTAGAAACTCTCAGTGCTGAACCGTTATACTCCGCAAAATTCTTGCCTGTTATTTTGGATACCAAAGAATATTTTATACTCATGTTATGCATGAAGGCTCGTAAAGATAAATTTTTGCGTAATCTACGCATAATGTTACGAAATCTTACCTCCCAAAAATTCAAAGTCCGCTTTTTTAACCCCAAAAACATACAAAAACAGCCCCTCAAAAATGAAGGACTGTTTTTAAGTTTTATTTTGCAATCAACTAAACTGCAGCAAGAGTTTTTGCTCTTTCTAATTGAAGTGTGCAAGTTGTTACATCACAAACGCAAGACGGACCAAAGTACTGAATAGCACCAGGGAACAAGTATCTGTCATTCAATGCCCAATCTTCTCTGTGTTCTTCCAACTGTTTGAATACAGGGCCGTCAAGTTTAACCAATGCTTTTTGGATAACCGGTTTCATTTCGCCGTGACGTTTTTCCATATTCATCATCATAGTAAGAGGGATACCGCCTGCAATCCATTGAGAAGCCGGAGCAGTAAGATTTCTTACTGATGACAAATAACCTGTCAAACCGAAATTAATCAAAGCAAACGCATTAAATCCCAATGAGTAGCAGTAATCAGCGTCAAAGTTTGACGGGAATGCACATCTGCCTTCATAACCGAAGAAATGAGATTGTGCAGAGAACTTACCGATGTATTCGCCTTGGAGTTTTAATTCGCTCAATCTTTCCTGAATCATTTCAATTAACAATTTTTCAGTTTCAATTTTAGAAACTTGAACGTTTCCGTGCGGGTCACGGTCTGCAAGCAACTGTCCTTTAATAAGAATAGGAAGTGAGCTGTAAACCTTAGCATTAGCACTTTCAAGTCTGTTTTCAACGATATCGAATTTATCTCTGATAGTTGTAGCATTAACAAAATCAGGATCGTTTTCTAATGTTGCCATAATATCATTAAGGTTAGAAATCATAGATTTCATTTCAGGAATGAATTCAATCAAACCTTCCGGAATTACAGCGATACCGAAGTTTTTGCCCATATTAGCACGTTTTACGATGATGTCGCACATATAAGAAATAATGCTATCCAAAGACATTTTCTTTTCTTCAACTTCTTCAGAAATCAAAGTGATGTTCGGTTGAGTTTGCAAAGCAGCCTCAAGAGCAACGTGCGAAGCACTTCTACCCATAATTTTTACAAAGTGCCAATATTTTTTTGCAGAATTTGCGTCACGTTCAATGTTTCCGATAAGTTCTGCATAAGTTTTTGTTGCAGTATCAAAACCGAAGGAAATTTCAATTTGTTCATTTTTCAAGTCGCCATCAATTGTTTTAGGACAACCGATAACCTGAATACCTGTGTTATTTTTAACAAACCACTCTGCAAGAAGAGCTGCGTTAGTATTTGAATCGTCACCACCGATAATAACAACGGCAGAGATACCTAAATTTTTACAAACAGCCAAAGATTTTTGGAATTGCTCTTCTGTTTCAAGCTTGGTTCTACCTGAACCGATGATATCAAAACCGCCGGTATTTCTATATTTATCCATAAATTCATCAGTAAATTCAATATATTTACCGTCGATAATACCGGAAGGGCCACCTAAGAACCCATAAAGCTTGTTAGAAGAATTAGCTTGTTTCAAAGCGTCATACAACCCTGCGATAACGTTGTGACCACCGGGAGCCTGACCACCTGAAAGGATAACACCGACATGTCTTGCTTCAGAAGCTTTCAAAGAAATTGAATTTTTGAAAGAAACAACAGGTTTGCCGTAAGTGTTTTTGAATAATTCTTTAATTTGTTCCTGATCTCTAACTGATTCTGTCTTAGAACCTTCAACCAATTCAAGCGAATTGATACCTTTTTTAAGACATTCAGGAAGTTTTGGTTGATACTTTAATCTTTCGATTTGTAATGGTGAAAGTGTTTTCATATTTTCTCTTCCTTTATATTAATTGTACTTTCCACAAACATGTTACTACAAAAAAATGGGAAAGAAAAGGGTTTGCGTAGGGTGAAGAAAAACGAAGTGTTCCCCACAAAAAGGCGATAGGGCTATAAGGCGATAAGCGATAAGCGATAAGTCCATTACCAAAAAAGTTAATAGGTGAATAGGTGAATAAGGTAATAAGTTCTTTTCGTTCGCTTCGCTCATTAATAGCTTTGGCACAAAGTGCCTGTTTTGAACTTATTT
>ONYB01000081.1 GCA_900321895.1 uncultured Brachyspira sp. | reverse complement strand
GAACAGGACTTTGTTCAAAAGTAATCTCGTTATTTTTAATCAAATCATATTCAAATTGCGTCAAAGTCGACTTGTCCGCAAAAATTCTTCCGTTCAAATTCAATAAAACTCTGTCAAATTCAGCCAAATCAAAGAAATATTTTGAGCCTGTCTTTTTTACAACGGCTTTTGCTCTGATTTTTGAGGTATACGGCTTTGAAAAATCTCTTAAATTGAATAAATATGAAACCTCTTCAGGGTTTGTTACAAGGAGTGTTTCCTCTTCTGCGATATCTTTGGTTATTGACTTCAACTTTTCTTCACTCGACAAACCTGTGAAAGCTGTATCGATTTGTTCGACTTTATTTTTCATGTGTTGAAGTTTCAGGTTAATCAAGTTTTCTTCCAGTGGAAAAACTTCAAAAAGTTCAGTCAATTTTTCCACTCTTAAGACTGAGTTTTTCTTGGTATCGACTGCGAGTTTAGCTTTTGTTGGCAGAAGTTTTTGCATAACTGAAAGCATAGTTTCACCGGTTTGTAGTTTTACAACTGTTACGAGGTCGTGGTCAACTTCCATATCGGCTTGAATGTGGTAGCGACCGTCAACGAACAAATAAACCTTCTCCGCCGTCACGACTACATCACCTGTCGAACCCGAAAAATTCGTCAATGCATAGCGAGCGTTTTCTGCAAGCGGTGTGTATTCCTCCAAAAATTCATTTGTAGAATTTACCAAAACCGCATCTAAATCGCATTTATCTAAATAACGGCGGATATTGTTTATTGTTTCTTTCATTATTTTTTGTCCGTTACTTCAATTAAGTGCCAGCCAAATTGTGTTTGAACAGGTTGTGAAAGTTCGCCGACTTCCAGTTCAAATGCAGCGTCTTCAAACGGTTTAACCATCATGCCTCTGCCGAAATAACCCAAATCACCGCCATTAGCACCTGACGGGCAATTTGAATATTCTGCGGCAACATCAGCAAAACTTTTGCCGTTAATAATTTCGTTTCTCAAATTGTTAGCTTCTTCCTCTGTCGCAACAAGAATATGGCTTGCTCTAACTTCAGTTGTCATAATTTTCTCCTTTTTTCTACAGAAAAAGTATAGCATGAAATTATGTTGTAATGAATATTTTTAGCCGGACTATCATAGATTAATTACTTTTTCCTGCTCGATAACCGCAAGCCGTATAAATTAATGGCAAAATCCCGCTGATATTTAATTTGTCTAACATAGGTATTTTAGCTAAAGCTAATGCTCCAATTCCATCATCAATATTGGCTAGGGCGTCTTTAGGGGTAAGTTTTCTGTCTGGATATTTGTCTTTTGGGTCGGTTATAAGATTAGCTATAGCGGCAGACCCGTACATTCCGACCAAAAGCCCGCCAATTACAGATAAAAATTTAAAAGTTTTTGTATTATGTTTTTCGCTGTTTTCACAAAGGCTTATTGCTCCGCCGACAACCCAAGTCGGAATCGCAGCATTTAAAAATTGAAAGAACCCTTCTTTAAGTCTGTTTTTTTGAACAGACTTTTCTTCATTAATTAATCCGAAAGATACTCCACCTGCGATTGAGCTTGCGGAAACTCCTACCATATCCCACATTCCATATTTTAATTTTAGTGGATTTTTTATTTTTTGTTTTTTTATCATTAATAGTAGTGGGAGTGCCGTGCCAATAGCAGAACCTAGAAAAGCCTTTGTTTTATCCGCATTTGAAATTTCACGATTATATGTCCTAACCCTATATCCGGAATTGGGCTTGCTGTTTGTTGCAGTACCATGGGCATCATTTAATTTGAATGATGCAAACAGGTTATTGTTTTGTGTATTAATGTTAGAAATAGAATACATTCTTTTGAAATTATATATTAAAATTAAATTGATTTAAAGACAATAGCTTTATTGGTACAAAAGCCGTAAAAAAATTTTTTGCTATAGTAATAATATTTTTTATCTTGAAAACTAAACTTGAGTAGAACACGGTTTGCGACAGCAAACACGAGAGAGAGGCGGTCTTCCGCTCAGACAAAAAAAAGAGAGCTCCGAAGAACTCTCTTTATTAGCGGAAGACGAGACTCGAACTCGCGACAGTCTGCTTGGAAGGCAGATACTCTACCAACTGAGCTACTTCCGCAACTGCTGTACTTAATATATAATAAACAGTTTTTTTTTGCAAGACCTTTTTGATTAGAACATGCTCTAATTCTTGAGAATTAGTTTTTTGATGTTAGAAAATTCGTTAAAAATCTTATTCTCCAGAAGGGTGAAAAGTATTGAAAAATACGATATTATAATAATGTAAGTCTACTATATCCAGGCACTTTTTCGGGGTTGCGATAAGATTTTTCTTTGAGCGGTTTGGTTGAAAATATGGTGGACTTATTCTTTCGATAAATCCTCCACTTTTCATAATAGATTTCACGTTTTGTACGTAGCCCTGTTTGTGCACTCAAACAGGGTTTCTGTTTTATTCGTTTCTTTTATTAATAATTCATTACAATCTTTTCTTTAGTGAAATATTTGTGTTACGATTTAGGGTATGAGATGGAAGAATTTGAGCAAAAAGAGAAAAGCTTATTTAATAGCATTTGTGGCATTTGTCGGGATTTTACTTTGGGCATTTGTTTCTGCGGGTGTTATTACCCACAATTTCAATCGTAGCCAGCTTTCTACTGATCAGGACAGACAGGAAGCCCAGATTAACGGTATTATTTTGACGGAAACAAAAGACGACAAAAAATATTGGGAAATCTACGGCGAAACAGGTACTTACGACAGCACAAACGGGGTTGCTTTACTTGATAATTGTATCGGAAATTTCTATGATGACAACAATCAGGTTTCAATGAGTTTTGAATCTTCAAAAGGAACATACAACTCAAAGAAAACCCAGATTATTATGTATAATGATACTCGAATTGTGATAAAAGACGGGACTTCCTTGGAGGCTGACCGCCTGACTTGGACTGGACGTGACAATCCTGTTATTGCAAAGGGTCACATAAAAATTACGAGAAACGGTCAACTTCTTGCGACTGCTGATGAAGTTGAAATCAGCCCGAGTTACGAACAATTCAAAATTTCAGGGCACACTGTTTCAAAATTGTACGACACAAAGGGGAAATAATGAAAAAGATATTAACAGCCATAACTTTAGTGCTACTTACTGCCGGAATTGCGGTTCAGGCATCTGATTTGGTTATTGAATCAAAATCACAAAGTTTTTCTGAGGAGCAAAACAAAATTAAGTTTGACGGAAATGTGAAGGTTTCGGTTGACGATTTGAAGGTTGTCGGAGATTCTGCGGATATCAACATGACGGGTGATCAAAAACTCGATACTGCAACGTTTTACGACAAACCTTACGCTTATGAGGTTAAAAAGAATAAAAAGCGTGAAGTTAAGGCAAATATTTTAAAGGTTTCGTTGATAACGAAAGTTGTAAGAGCAGAAGGGGATACTCAGTCCGTTGTTTTTGACGGCAAAACTCCTATCGTTGTAATCAACTCCGATGTTCAGGAATATGATACAAAAACGGGCATCATGACGGCAACGGGTGCAGTTACGATAAAATATAAAGAAATCGAAACTTTTTCAAACAAAGCTGTTATCAAAACTGATAAGAGCGGAGATTTGAAAAATCTTGAATTAATAGGAAATGCCAGAGTAAAAAGAGAAAACAACGAATCCTTTGCGAACAGATTTTTCTATAATGCAGCAAATAAAATGCTAACGGCAAACGGAAACACGACAACAAATGTATTAATGGAGGACGGTACAAAGCTTGTTTTGAAATCAGCAGTTCAGGAATATTTACAAGACAGAGATGTTTTCAGTGCAAGCGGAAACGTTCAGATTTGGTATCAGGATTATTATGCGGTAGGTCCGAAGGTTTCGGTTTATCCTGACAAAACGACTAAAAAACCGAATGATGTTTATTTTACGGGACGTTCAAGCATAACTCAAGGTGTTAGAACTATTTATGCGGACAAAATCAAAATGGTTTTAAATCCGAAAAATTTTCATGCCGAAGGAAATACGAGAACGGTTATTAAAAATATTGGTAACGGTCAAAACAGTGAAGATAATATAGGACTCGGATTATAATGAGTGACAAAATTAAAAAAGCGATTGAATTATACAACAAAGGTGAATACGAAAAAGCAACGGACATTTTCAGTTCTGTTTTGGAAACGGAAAAACCGACAGTGGAAGTCTACAATACTTTGGGCTTATGCTACAAAGAAGTCGGAAATATAGAAAAAGCCGAAGACAATTTTTTGAAAGCTCTTGAACTTAATCCGAAATCTCCTGAATTGTACATAAATCTTGCGGATTTGTACTTCAAGACAAAAGATTACGGAAACGGTATTGAACTCTTGTTGCAGGGTGTTTACGAATTGCCTGACAATATGGTAATCAGACATTTTTTGGCAAGATTTTATATGGAGGATTCCCGTCTTGATTTGGCGATTGATGAGTTGGAACATATTTTGGAGGTTCAGCCTGAAAACTTTGACGCTTATTATGATTTGGGCAAAGTCCATTTTGAACTCGGAAATTATGCTTCTGCTATCGAAAATTTTGAAAATGTTCTTGAATTTAAAGAAGATAATCAATGGATTTATTTCTACTTGGCACAGGCTTATGAGGCTAATGATGAAATCGACAAGGCAATTTCAAATTATTTGAAAACCATAGCAAGAGATGACGGGTTTTATCAAGCTTATAAAAAAGTTGCTATTTTGTTCTTGGCAAGAGGTGATTATGAAGATGCCATAGAATATTTTGAAGATTATATAGATATGGGAATACCAGAAGAAGAAAAATCAAAAATTCAAGCTTTGGTCGAGAGAATAAAAAAGAAATCAGTAAATGAAAAATAAATTTTGGATTGCGTTTTCGGCAATAGAAGAAACAGACAGTACATTTATACATAGGCTTTATACCTATTTTGGAGATATAGAGGAGGCTTTCAATGCAAATCGTCATGATTTGGAGCAAATTGACGGTTTGAGCGTAAAGCGTGCTGAAACTTTTTTGAGAGAACGTGACAAAATCGACCCTGATAAAGCTCTTGCTGCAGTTGAGGATAGAGGGGTAAATTATGTGACATTGGAGGATAACAGGTATCCGAAAATGTTGAAACAGATTTCCGATCCGCCTGCGGTTTTGTATTACAAGGGTGAACTTTTCGATTGCAATTTAGAAAAAACTCTTGCGGTTGTCGGGTCGAGAAAATCAAGTTATCACGCAAAAGAGGCTGTTTCAAAAATTTTGTCACAGTTAAACGGAACTGATATTTGTATAGTATCGGGCTTGGCTGCTGGAATTGATACTTCTGCTCATACGGCTGCTTTAGAGAATAACCTCAAAACTATCGGGGTTATTGCAAGCGGTTTTGATTTCATTTATCCGACATCAAACAAACATCTTTACGAAAAAATTGAAAATGGCGGTGGGGCTGTCGTTACGGAATATTATCCGACCTTTCAACCGTTAAAATTCAGATTTCCGCAGAGAAACAGAATTGTTTCGGGGCTTTCTTACGGAACTCTTGTTGCAGAGGCATCGCTCAAGAGTGGAGCGTTGATTACGGCAAACCTTACACTTGAGCAGGGGCGTGAGTTGATGTGTATTCCTGGGCTTATCTCAAATCCGAATACGGAAGGAATTTACAAACTTCTCAAAAATGGTGCGACTTTGGTGACAGAGGCTCAAGATATTTTGGAGGCTCTTAATTGGGAGGTTAAGCCCGCAGAACAGCTAAAAATCGATTTGAGCGGACTTTCGGAAATTGAAGAAAAGATTTTAAATTCCATTGAGGTAGAAGAGAAAAATCTTGACGAGATTATGGCAGAAACCGGAATAGATGTTGATAATTTGCTTATAAACTTGACAACAATGGAGCTTAAAGGCATAATAAAACAAGTAACCGGTGACAGATATAAGAGGACTTAGAGGGTATAAATGGCAAAATCGGCGACAGTAGAAGCAGAAAAACCTGCAAAAAAGACATCAGGCAAAAAAGAAAAAGCACTCGTAATAGTCGAGTCTCCTGCAAAATCTAAAACAATCAGAAAAATTTTGGGGGACAGCTACACAATTGAGGCAAGTTTCGGGCATATCAGAAATTTACCTGCAAAAGATCCTGCGACGCAAAACCTCGGCTTTGATGTCGAACACAATTTTGAGCCGAAGTTTGAGGTTATCCCCGGAAAGCAAAAAGTTGTCACAAAGTTGAATGATTTGGCAAAAAAAGCCGATACGATTTATCTTGCATCCGACCCCGACCGTGAGGGAGAGGCTATTGCATGGCATGTTCGACAGGTTTTGAAAGTGCCTGATGACAGAATTAAAAGGATTGTATTTAATGAAATTACGCCAAAAGCCGTAAAACATTCCGTTGAAAATCCTCGTGATATAGATATGGATATGGTTCAGGCTCAGCAAACCAGACAAATTCTAGATAAACTTGTAGGTTTCAAGCTCAGTCCCGTTTTGTGGAAACAAATCGGAAACAGAAATCTTTCGGCAGGAAGGGTTCAGTCTGTTGCATTAAGAATGATTTGCGAAAGAGAAGATGAGATTGAAGCATTTGTTCCGCAAGAATACTGGTCAATCCATGCAAATCTCGAAAAAGACGGAAAAGTTTTCGACTCTGAACTTTCTAAAATCAAAGGAAAATCAGTCGAAAAAACTATCAAAAATCAGGAGGAAGCTCAAAAAATCGTAGACTTCCTGACAAATTATCCGTCAGAATTTGAGGTGACAAAGGTTACGAAAAAAGAAACGAAACGTAAGCCGACAGCACCGTTTATCACCTCTACAATGCAGCGTGCGGCAAGTTCAAAGCTTGGTTTTGGTGTTCAAAAGACAATGCAAGTGGCACAAAAACTTTATGAAGGTGTTGAGATTGACGGTACTCCGGTCGGTTTGATTACCTATATGAGAACTGATAGTGTTCGTGTTTCTGATGATGCACAAGCAATGGCGAAAGAGTATATTACAACAAACTTCGGGGAAAAGTATTATCCGGAAAAGCCGAATATTTACGCAAAAGGCAAACAAAATGTACAGGACGCCCACGAAGCTATCAGACCTTCTTATCCTGAAAGAACGCCTGAACACATCAAAAAATACCTTGATGCAGACCAGTACAAATTGTACAAATTGATTTGGGAAAAATTTATGTCTTCTCAAATGACCCCTGCCGAGGTTGCAAACAAAACCGTTGAAATTTCTGCGGGAGATTACACATTAAAAGCTGGTACAAGCAAGATTACTTTTGACGGGTTCTTGAAGGTTTACAATGACGCAGAAGAAGATGAGCAGGAGGCAGATGCAAAAATCCCAGACTTGGAAAAAGGTGACAAGGTTAAGTGTCGTAAAGTTGAACCGAAACAGCACTTCACTCAACCTCCGCCAAGATACAACGAAGCTTCTTTAGTAAAAGCTCTTGAAGAACATGGAATTGGTCGTCCGTCTACTTACGCAACGATTATTACCGTAATCCAAACACGAAAATACGTCGAAAAACGCAACAAAGTGCTCTTCCCGACACTTTTGGGCAGAACTGTTTCAAAACAGCTCTGTGCACAGTTCAAAGATATTATGGATTACCAATTTACGGCAGGCATGGAGAGTAAGCTTGATGAAATTGCCGAGAAAAAAGCTGTTTGGAACAAGGTTTTGGCAGATTTTTACACTCCGTTTATAGAGAATGTAAATTCTGTAATGAAAACCGCCGAAAAAGTCAAAATCGAAACAAATATCAAGTGTCCGAACTGCGGAAAACCAATGCTTGTCCGCACAAGCCGTCAAGGCAACCAATTCCTCGGTTGCTCGGGTTATCCTGATTGTAAAACCGTTATGTCGATGAATGTTTTAACAGAACAGGAGGCAAACGGCGAAGGTGGTGAACAAAACAAAGTCGAAGAAGTTTGTCAGGAAAAATGTGAAAAATGCGGTTCTGATATGAAGTTTAAAGTCGGGCCTTACGGCAAATATATGGAGTGCACAAATCCCGAATGCGGTCACAGAAAGCCTTACCGCCGCTCAACAGGCGTAACTTGCCCGAAATGCGGCAAAGGTACAATCGTCGAGAGAAAATCAAAACGTGGCACGGTGTTCTTCGGTTGTGACAAGTACCCTGATTGTGATTTTGTTTTGTGGAATGAGCCAACGGGTGAAACTTGTCCTGATTGTGGGGCATTGCTCGTCAAAAAGGTTTTGAAAAGAGGAACAACGCTTGAATGCTCAAATCGCAGTTGCGGGTTTAAAAAGGCTGTAGAAGATTCTCAAGACGGCGAGAATACAGACTCTTAATTTTAGAAAGTCGGCAACGCAAAGGAGGTAATTATGAAAAAATTTGGTTTAATCGGATATCCTCTCGGACACTCTCTGTCCGCCGTAATCCACAAAGCAGGTTTTAAAAGCCTCGGAATCGGGGCAAACTACGAAATTTTAGAAACTCCTCCCGAAGAACTTGTTGACAGAGTAAAGTATTTCAAACGCAACGATTATGAGGGGTTTAACGTAACAATTCCTTTGAAGTTGCCGATTTCTCTTTTTGTTCAAGAGGTCGACAAGTATGCAGACATTGCAGGTGCGGTGAATACCGTAAAAATTAACTCCGATAAGACTTTTAAGGGTTACAACACTGATGCGATGGGGTTTAAAAAAGCAATTCCGCAAAATCTTGATTTTTCGGGTGCAAATGTAGCACTTCTCGGAACGGGTGGAGCAAGCCGTGCTGCGGTTCTTGCACTTTCCGAACTCGGTGTAAAATATATTGGGGTTTATACGAGAAATATTCCGAATGCAATGGACTATATGGCATATATGAGGCGAAAATTTCCGCAAATTGAATTTGAATCTCATCAAATTGATTTAGTTAGAGATTTGTCGAAATATCAACTTCTCGTAAACACAACTCCTATCGGAATGTTGGGACGTTCTGCGGATATGACTCCAATCGAAGAAAATGTGCTTAGAACCATGCCTGCAAATTCGACGGTTTACGATGTAATTTATAATCCTAAAAAAACAATTCTTTTAAAACTTGCCGAAAAACTCGGCTATAATACTATAAACGGGTTGGATATGTTGGTTTATCAGGCTGTAGCCGCTCAAGAAATTTGGTTTGGTCAAACCCCTGATTTTAATACAATGAAAATCGCGGCATTAGAGAATTTATAAAAGGTTTAAAAAGGCGGCGGGGTCGATTTCGACCCCGCCGCCTTTTTTATATCTTTAATAACTGAATGCTTGCGAAATGTTCTTATCAATTCTCTGTTTAACAGAGCCGAGTTCTGTTTCAACCATTTTGAGCCGTGTCTGATACTGCATTTGCTGTTGCTCAAGTTTCTGTTCCAACAACTTCAACTTTTGCTGTCGCTGATTCAATGTTTTCATAATCGGGTTGTCGGAGTCATAATCCGTCCCAACCTTCATCAAATCGTCGCACGCTTTTGTCAATTCCATGCGGTTTTGAGTAATAAGTTGGATTTTGAATTCCAAATCCATCCTTACGTTATTCAAATACTGCATTCTGATTGTATCTGTAATGACACCCATAACACTAATCCTTTATCTGGTTTCGTTAAGATTATTACCCTTCAAAAAGCTATGCTGGTTTTGTTCTGCGATAAGCTGTTCCATCTTTTGGAACTGATGCCTGTGATAATTCAATCTGTATTGAGCCATTTTTAATTTTCTCTTCATTGTGAGAAAATCTCGAAGTCCTTCAACTATTGAATTTATCATAGCCTTTATCGGGCTTTTCCTTATGAGGAAGTTCTTTGAATATATCAAGAAGTCTACTATTCTTTTTATATTCATCTCTAAAGTATCACGAAGCATTTTTCTCCTTACACTTTAGACCTACATGTATGTAAAAACATTTTCCTCAAAAAAATTGCCATGTTTGTTAATGTTTTGTTACATGTTGTCATAAAAGTTTATTGCTATTTAGTTCTGTACTTATATTGTAAGCCAAAATAAGTTCACTTTCTATTTATCGGCACAAATTTCAAAAACTTTAATTTTTTTTGAATAAATATTAAGAAAGCAGGTACTTTGTTAAAAAGTACCTGCAATTCTTTTGTTATGCGTTTTTCTGGCTAATTCTATGAAAAATATCTTTTCAAAAGACCGTCAAAGCCTTTGCCGTGGCGAGCTTCGTCTTTAGCCATTTCGTGAACTGTGTCGTGAATTGCATCGTAGCCCAATTCTTTAGCACGTTTTGCAATAGCTAATTTGCCTTCGCAAGCACCTTGTTCAGCTTCAGCACGGAGTTCCAAGTTTTTCTTTGTAGAATCTGTAACAACTTCGCCCAACAATTCTGCAAATTTTGAAGCGTGTTCAGCTTCTTCAAAAGCATATCTCTTGTATGCTTCGGCAACTTCAGGGTAGCCTTCTCTTTCAGCAACTCTTGCCATTGCGAGGTACATGCCGACTTCAGTGCATTCACCCGCAAAGTGTGCTCTCAATCCTTCCATAACTTCTTTATCTTCAACTTTGCCGTCACCAACGTGATGTTCGCAAGCGTAAACTTTACCTTCTGCCGTATTTATTTCCTTAAAAGTAGTTGCACCGCACAAAGGGCATCTTTCAGGAGCTTTGTCAGCTTCCGTAGACCAACCGCAAACAGTACATACAAATTTAGCCATTTTTGACCACCTTTCTTTTCAAATTGTTTATCATGTTATTAACAAATTTATAATACACTAAAGCATTTTAATTGTAAAGTAGGAATTATTCTTATTTTTAAAAATTGTAATAATTCTTAATTTCTTTTGTTTTTAATGCCGGTAGTGATTATTGCAATTTTGAACTTGTCAGCCAATTTTACCAACTCTTCATCTTTGAAAGATCCCCCCGAGTGGATAATCAAAGAAATTCGACCTTGAGCCGCAGCGTTAATGCAATCGATTGCGGCGATTGTGCTGTCGAGAGCCATAACTGCATCTTTTGAAAGGTCGCACGAAATGTTCAATGCTTCTTCTACCGCAACAATCGGGTTCAAGTGCCCTTGTGCGATTGCAGAAGTTTTAAAATCTTTTGCAATTACAACCGCGTGAGATTTTGCGTATTTTGCAATTTTCCATGCAAAAACTGCATCTTCAATCTGCTCTTTTGTAGGTTTTGTTTGGGATACAACATTAAAATTTTCTTTTGAAAGTTTGCTTGT
>ONYB01000082.1 GCA_900321895.1 uncultured Brachyspira sp. | reverse complement strand
GCTTTGGTGCAACGCACCCGAAAAGCACTTATTCACGAGCCCGTCAGGGCGAATTCACTTATTCACCTATTTACTTTTTTATTTCTATCGCATCGAAAACTCACACCCGCAGTAGTTTTGGCGGTACAAACCCAAACCCCGAGAAATTTGATTGGTTTTTAAAAAACCGTCTTTTTTGCGAAAATTTACGTCTAAGTATTCCAAACCGTGCTTTTGTGCAATTTTTCTGCCGAGTGAAGACAAAAGCTCGTAGTTTTTGTGCGGGCTTATGACAATGGAGGTTGTAAAAGTCGAAATTCCTTGCGAAATACAAAATTCAGCCGTCTTATTTAATCGGAGTTTAAAACATTCCACACAACGCTTGCCTTTTTCCGGCTCATTTTCAAGCCCCTTTGCACAGGCATAAAAACTTTCCGTGTCGTATTCGCCTTCCACAAGCTCTACTCCATAGTTTTCACAAAGAGTTTTTTCCGCCTCGAGTCGTTTTTGGTACTCGGTTTCGGGGTAGATATTCGGGTTGTAAAAATACACAACAACATCATATCCCGCCTCTTTTAGGTAAGACACGGGATATGACGAACAGATTCCGCAACATGCGTGCAAAACAATTTTATTTTTGTTTTGCGACTGCATCCTGCACCAACTTTACATATTCTGAGTACGGCTTGATACCGACGTAAACATCTTGCCCAATGCGGGTTGTAGGTGTTGCGTTCAAGCCCATTTTAGTTTCTTCATCAATATCATTGAGAAGTTGAGTTTTGATTTCTGCACTGTTTGCATCCTCTTGAAGTTTTTCAAGGTTCAAGCCCAAACCTTTTGCAATATCAAGGATTTCAGCCTCATTGTTCGGTTGTTTTTCAAAGAAAAGTGTGTTGATATCCCAGAATTTGCCTTGTTTTTCCGCAGCCATTGCATATCTTGCCATTGTGCAAGAGCCTTCGTGGAACGGGCTTGTCAAATATTTGTTGCATTCCGTATCAAGCGGAAGATTTTTGTGGACGATTTTTATGCCCGCAACATCTTTGGCAAGTTTGTGCATCATAATATTGTGAACTCTGCAAATCGGGCATCTGTAGTCCGTGTAAATAAACACGATAACTTTTGCGTTTTCGTCGCCGAGAACATTTCCGCTAACCTTATACTTGTTGGTTTTTGCTTTGGCAAATTCGCCAAAATCCTTCGCACGTTTGACTTGTGGTGCAAAAACATTTGTTGTAGCTGTATAAGTCAACCCTGCCCCCGCAAGCAACACCACAACAATAAACGCAATTAAATAAACCTTGTTTTTGATAGCGTCGAGAAAATCTTGAACGCTTTGTTTGATAGATTTTACAAACCCGCCGTTCTTGAAATCCGTTGCAATAAGAGCGATTGCGAAATCCATTAAATATGTAGCCATACAAAGTACGCAAAGTTTTTTGATATCAAAAAGACTTACGCACAAAAGCACCATAGAAATTATAAAAGCCAAAAGCCCGAGCGAAGAAATATAATCCAGCGGGTTTTTGAAAACTTCCATAAACTTAAACAGCTTGAAATTTTTGAGCTTGTCCGCACCCAACATCAAGAAAATAAATGAATACAAAAACAATCCCCAATACGCAAGCGGAATGCCAAAGAACTGGGATTCCGTGGTTTTAGCAACCCCGTCACAATCAATCAAATCGCTGACAGAGCAAAAACTCGGCAGTGCATAAGGGTTAAAATTCGCGTCATAATAAATCATCGCAAGTTTTATCGTCGTAATAAAGCCAAGCAAAGCAATAACGCCCACGCCCACTTTTCTTTTCATATTTCCATCCATAGCTACATCTCCTATCTTATATGGCTATTTTACATGTTCTATAAAGATAAATCAATAGCAGAAAGTATAAAAGAATTAGGTCGGTAGTAGGTAGGTGAGTTTAACCCAAAGGCGATAAGAAATTTTAGTGAAGGGTGAAAGGTGAATATATTTTTAAAACCATGTCATCCTGAGGAGCGAAGCGACAATTTGTTATGTTGAGCTTGTTTCTAAAACATGTCATTCTGAGGC